>CAZJCI010000023.1:0-15875 GCA_964544455.1 uncultured Oscillospiraceae bacterium | reverse complement strand
CGTTAAATCATCGTATATATCAAGAGAACGACCATCGGGAAATTCCAAAATAAACTCCACTGAATAATACAGCCCGTTCTCCGCCTCTATCCATGAGGAAGAATATTCTGTATCATACGGCAAAAAAAGTAAATCTCCGCTTTCCATAATAAAATTTTTTCCTGTTATACTATTAAATTCAATTTTACCGGTATCCAAATAAAAAAATCTGCTCCATCTTCTAAAGCCGTGTGGACAATAAAATTTTGCCGGTGTATCAGTTCCTTTTCTTGCTGTACAATGTCTGATAATAAAATGATTGTTAAGTACAAACTTAAAATTATCCATAGAGCTTACCTCTAATTAAAGTTCAATTAATTTTGATTAAATTATACTATATCTTGAATGTTTTGTCAATTGATTTTTTTATTTAATTATGATATAATTCGCTTGAAATTAAAATTTTGGGGAGGACTATTTTATGAAAAAGGTGCTGTTAACCACCGATTTGTATCATCCGCACGCAGATTCGAACGACCATTGGAATCTTGCTACGCTGTATGGTATGGCAATGCAAAAAATGATTGAATTATGTGGAATTTTATGTGATGAGGATAAACCGGATTGCGCACGGGGAATGAAATTCGGAGATCCTGCTGTACAGGCGGTTGCACAGATGAATTACATAACCGGGCTTGCTGTTCCACAAGCGGTTGGTTCGCACAAGCCAATTAAACATGACAAGGATATTGAAGATATATTAAATTCCGGAATAATAATCCCGTCAGTCAATCATATAATTTCGATTTTGGAGAACGGAGGAGAGGTTGATATACATTTATGCGGGAGTTGTAGGGATATTGTTATTGCTTATAGCAAGCGTCCGGAGCTTTTCGGGGAAAATGTTCGCATTTTCCTAAATGCCGGGACTTATGAAGATCAAATCCCACTGGAATATAATGTAAGTTTGGAACCTTTTGCTTTTTACAAAATATTCGGAATGCCGTGCAAAATTATGTGGGCACCTTGTTTTGCGGGATTGGGAGACGGTAAATTTTTAAAAGTCGGAAAACACGCGAATTATTATTGGATAGAGCATGAAAAAATTTTGCCTTTTCTCTCGAAACAAATGAAAAATTATTTTAACTATATGTATTCTCACGAAAATAAAACGGGATGGTTGACATACATTCAAAATGAGGTGGATACGAAAGTTTTTGACAAATTCAACATGGGGGAAAGACAAATGTGGAGTACACCCGGTTATTTGATGAGTGCCGGTATAAGTTTGAGAGACAATGGTTCGGTCACAAAGGAAGATGCCGATGACGCATTATTTAAATATGTTCCGGCAATTGTCAACTGCCGTCCCGACGGAAAGATTGAATGGAGGTTTGCCAAAAAAGACGAAGAAACAAATATAAATATTTTTACAATTGCCGATGTTGAAAAATTTCAGCCGGTTATGGCTCAAGCTGTAAAAAATATTTTGGTGAAGTTGCCGTGAATGTTTTTTTCTTATTGTTGTGTTAATATGTAATTTAGTGTGAACGCACAATAAATTATAATAAAATTAGCGGAGGTACAATCGAATTTTTTGAGTGTACTTCCGCTTTTATTGTATTTGATATGAATAAAGAAAATATTTTTGATTTAACGTAAAACGGCGTTACTTCTATATATCCAATAAAATTTCTTTTGACAATGCGAATGAGTATATATACACCTTTGAAACCTGTTTCCCGGTTATTTCTTCCACCGCTCGCTTATAATATTTAAGTTGTTCGGAGTGGCGTGAACGCAAAATATCTTCTCCGTTTTGCGGCGTAACTCTGTCGGTTTTAAAATCGGCAAGAATTATGGAGCCGTCTTTATCTTCAAAATAAATATCCGTAACACCCTGAACCAAAATAAATTCGTTTTTCAATCGAGGATTATCGCTTTTGGTAAATTCGCTTGCCGAAAGCTTTAAGTTGAATCTTCGTTCTCTGTATAGCTTTGGAGCGGATTTTATTTTTGTGTAAAAGCTGCTTTTTATGAAATTTTCGATAGCTTCTATGTCGAGAATTTCATACATACGGTTGGTTATGAATCCTTTGTTGAGCAAGCGGGTTGCTTCGGCGGAGGCACCGTTGTTTTCTATATTTGCATAGTTGGCAAATTGCATAAAAATATGTATTGCCGTCCCGCGTTCGGCGTAATCCAAAGATGAATCGTTTTGCATAAAATTTGGGTATTTTTTTAGTTTGGGCACCATTTCAACGGTTTCTTCGGCGTCGAGCAGACCTTTTTTTAACTGAGATACCGAAAGTTTTGCGGAAATTCCCGAAAGAGAGCTTTTATAAACATCGCTTTCTTTGGCAATTTTTAATTCGGTTGTATATTTTGAAATTAGTTCTTTATCCAATTGCCGATTTACTTTTTGCATTTCCGGTCCGGTTAGGACGCTGTTGAAATATTCGTTGGATAAATCGACTTTATAGCATTTTATTGAGCCTTTGCAATCGGTTTTTTCCGTGTTCCACAAACTTTGAAATTCTTCATTGGAAAGGGAGGGACAAATAAAGTCAAAATAGTTTAGGGCATATTTCCCAAATGTGTTAAAAACAGTGTTCCGACAATGTTCAACGTTGGTTTGAGTGCGGTTTATATCTTTGGTGGCGGCGCATATGATGAGCCTGTCTCGGGCGCGAGTCATGGCTACGTAGAGCAGGCGTTTTTCTTCTTCAAGCATCAGCTTGCGTTCGATTGAGCGAAGCGATTCTCGAAATGGGGTGTTTATTGACGAAAAATTTCGTTTTGTTTGGGTAACTTCTGTATCGGAGGTGTCGCGCAGTTTTATGCCTATGCCGTATGTTTCGTTGAAGATTATGGGTTCTTTTTCGTCGGTAAGGTTGAACTCTTTTAGTGCGCCGGTGAGAATGACAACGGGAAATTCAAGCCCTTTGGAACGGTGAATGCTCATAAGCTTTACGCTGTTGGAACCGTCGGCGGTTCGGGAGCCGAAAGCGTTGCTTTTTAGGTCGTTGAGATAGTCGAGAAATGTTGAAAGTCCTCGAAATGAAGTTTTTTCGAAATTCCGTGCAAATTCGTGGATTTTGCGAATGTTTTTGCTTTTGCGGGCGTTTTCGTTTTTATAAATATTATAGATTCCGATGTCCTCGAACATAAGCGAAATCAGTTCGTCGGTGGGGGTTCCGCGTGAAAGGGTTCTGTATTGATTTATTTTTTTTATGAAATTCGACGCTTTTTGACCTACCGCGTTGTCGGAATGTTCTTCGGCATATGCTTGCACGCTTGAATAAAACGAACAGCTTCTTTTTTGGCTTCGGATTTGGACAAGTTCGTCTGCGGTGAATTCGAAAAGCGGCGAATACATAAGACCGGCGGTATAGATGTCTCGCTGAGGATTATCCACGCATTGAAGCAGGCACATTGCGAGCAGGACTTCGGATTTTTCGAAAAAATTATCCGGGGCGTCGCACGCAAGCGGGATTCCCGCATAGCGGAAGGCTCGGCGGTATTCTTCCGCAAGGTTGTTTGCGCTTCGGGAAATAATTGCAAAATCCGAATATTCGTACATATTTCCGTCTTCGTTGAGATAATCGGGGTTTTGCACCATTTGTTTTATTCTTGCCGCCGCATAGAGAGCTTCCGGGGAATATTTTTCGGTTGATTGGTTTTTGTTTTTATCGTTTGTATTGAGCACTACGAGTTCGCACGGAGAATTGACTTTGGATTTTTCGTTTTTTGAATAGATAAGGCTGTCTTCGGGCGTATAACCGTCCATTATTTTGAAAAATACGGAGTTTGTTGCGTTTATGACGTTTTGGGAGCATCGGAAATTATTTGAAAGATAGATTTTGTGGACGGTTTGGTTTTGTTCCGAATCGTCTTTCAGGGTGGGGAATCGGCTTATGTAGGAGCTGAAGATTTCGGGTTGAGCTCCTCGAAAACGGTATACGCTTTGTTTTACGTCGCCGACAAGAAAACGGTTGGTTTCGGTGCCTTTTTGCGAATCGTATGAAGCGACGGCGCGAAAAATCATATCCTGCACTTGGTTGGTGTCCTGATATTCGTCGATATAGATTTCTCGGTAATTTGCGGATATGCTTTGGGCAAGGTCGGTTCTTTGAAAGGTTGAGCCGAATTCGCCGGTGTTTTTTACCAACAGCGTTAAGGCGTACTGTTCGAGATCCGCAAAATCGAGCAAGCCTTTTTCGAGTTTTCGTGCGGAAAAGCGACTGTTGAATTCTTTTAGAACGGAATAGATTTCCGTGAGAACCTCTTTGCTTTCTTTGGCGGAAATTTTGAAAATCTCCTCGCTTGCGCCCAAATAACGTTTGATCGTGTTTTTTACGCGTGTGCAACATTTTGTTCGGTATTCGCGAATTTGCAAAAGCAGTTCCGTGTTTTCGCAATTTTTGATTGGTTTGGATCTTACGCATGAGAAACAGTCAGCCGCGTTTTTTGCCGAAACATAGCCGACGTCCAGCGAATTTTTTATTTTTTCCAGCGATTCGCAATCGGTTTCTATGGCGTTGCGCATGGAAAGGCTGATTGCTTCGTCGAGGTCCGTTTGCGAAAGTAAAACGTTAAGTTCCGCAAGCGTTCTTGTTATTTCGTCTTCCAGGTCTTGACGAATGAGTTTTCCGAATTCGGTTTGAAATATTTCCGTGCAGTTTTCCGCTTCCGTGTATTTATCCAAATATGCGAGATATTTTTTCCACGGTTCGGAAATTGAGCGGAGTTTTTTATAGAGCGACAGCAGCGTTTGCATAAAATTTTCGTCGCTTTTGGAATTTGAAAATATTTCGACCGCTTTTAAAAACATATTGTTGTTATCGGTTTCTTCGTATTTTTCGGTTATGAGTTCCTCAAGCGTTGACTGCATAAGAACGCTGATTTCGGTTTCTTCGCCCATTCGCAGTTTTGGAGGGAGAGCGAGAGCCTGAAAGTTTTCTTTTATTATATCCAGGCAAAAAGAATGAATTGTGCTGATTTTTGCAAGTCCGATTAGGGAGAGTTGGCGGCGGGCTCTTTTGTTTTCGGGGTGTTCCGCAACGTAGGCGGAAAGTTCCTTATAAAGGCGTTCTTTTAGTTCGGCGGTTGCGGCTTTTGTATATGTAACGATGAGAAATTCCGAAATATCGCCTTCTTCGTCGGGAGAGCAAAGGCGTTGCAACAGTCTTTGCGTTAGTATTGCAGTTTTTCCGCTTCCCGCTGCAGCCGCAACGAGGAGAGTTCCGTTTTTGTTGTTGACGGCTGCGGCTTGATTTTCGGTTAGTTTGAATTTAGCCATTTTTTTTACCTCCCGCAGAGTATTCAAAGGTTTCTTCGGAATATTCGGTCATGGCGTAGCGAGTGCCGGAATTTCCGATTTCGTAGCGACAAAAGGGTTTCATATCGCAATATGCGCATGAATCGGTTTCGCACTTATAGGGATTTTTTTCTATTTTTCCGCTTTGCATTTCGTAGGCGAGTTTTGAGGCGACGTTGCATGCGCAGGAAAGCAAACGTCCGAGCGTTTCCAAACTTGCGACGGAGGAGTCGGAATGGAATGCGCCTTTTTGGGTGAGTTTTACGGGGATAAATTTACCTTCGAGATTTTTTTCCATTGCTTGGAGAATTTCGAGGTCGTCGATAAGTATTCCGTTGGGGTGAAATTCCTTTTTTTCGTTGGGGGCACTGTCTTCGCCGAGTTCGATATTAAAGCTTGGGCGGTGAACGGGCGTATAAAGCACGCCTGCGGGGACGGTTTGAGAAGTTCCGCTTTGTATGTTGCCGTTTTGCGTGAGGCTGTAAAGATATAGGAGCATTTGCAAATTAAGCCCCAAAGCAACGTCGGAAAGGCTGAATTTTTTGCGTCCCGTTTTGTAATCTATTACTCTTACGTATATTTTTCCGTTTTTTTGATAAATATCGGTTCTGTCGATTTTTCCTCGGAGCGTGAGCGTGCCGGTGTGGTTACCGAGATTATCTTTTATGGGAATGCTTGCAAAACTTATGTCGGCATCTTGAGTTCCGATTGTGGCTTCGAACCGATCGGGGACGAAATCCGATTGCAAAATTTCGTTTGTCATTGCGGTGACGCATGAATCCAGCGCGCCGGAAAGGCGATTATAAAGATATTTAAAACGTTTGGAAAAATTATTTTTTGTATTGTTTCCGACGAAAAGCGAGATATAGTCGTTAAGAATTTCCTTTTCACGCCGAACGGCGTATTCGACGGTTATTTCTTCGCCGTTGTTTTTTTTGTTTGCAAGTTCCGACATTAGGAGTTCGAGTATTTTGTGAATGATGTTGCCGCTTTCCACGGCTCCGAGGTTGGCTTTGGGTTCGGGTTTTAGGGCGAGCGAGTAGGTTGCGAAATAGGAGCAGGCGCAATAGTTGAATTTTTCGATTGCCGACGGGCTTAGAAGCATATCCGTGCCGTAAAGCGTTTGAGCGGTTTGCGGCGAGAGGTAATTTTGAAAAGAATTTTCGTCGCAACTTTTGACGGATATGCCTTTGGATTGAAGATAGGTGTTTATTGCCGTGCCGTATTCGGAAGTGTTTTCGGCGGCTTCGGAAACAAGGGAGGCGTCGCCGAGATAAAAACGCAAGGAGTGCAGGTTTGCGGAATTTTCGATTTGCACACCCGGAAGCGCGGTTTGGCACATTGAAATTATTTGCGAGGGGGCGCACGGTTCGTCGTTGAGCGTATTTTCGGAATAAAGCAAGAACAGGGATTTTTGTGGGGTTGTTATTGCTTTATAGGCAAGAAAGAGTTCGTCGAAAGCGGCGTCTTCGCTTGTTGCGGAAAGTTCTATTCCGACGGTGGACAGCAGTTTTAGTTCTTTATCAGTGAAAACGCTGTTTGAAATCGGAGTTTGCGGGAAAGAGCCTTCGCAAAGTCCCGGAATTATGGCGTAGTCCGTTTTGGCGGAGCGGAAAAGTTCGATGTTTGCAATTGTTACTTCGTCGATTGTGCTTGGAATTTTTCCGGTATCGTATTCGGTAAGGAGCATTTCGAAAATTGTTGCGTATTCGGACGGTTTTACGTATTCTTCGCCCATTATATCGGAAATGCAATCCAGCGCGTCCATTACCATATTGTGGTAAATTATTTGGTCGTTGGTAAGGTTGTTGGGGGAATAGCGGCTTGAATGAAGCAATTTTACCACGGCTACGGAAATTTCGTTTGCGCATTTTGCGGCTTGGAGTTCTTCTTTGAAAACCGAAAGAGGGGTGATTAGTTTTCTTTGCGAGTTTTGCACGGTTTTTAGGGTATTTTGCGCGCGGGAGGACATTTCTTCGACGCTTGAATAGCCTTCGGGATTCATAAACCATTCGCCTTGCGTGAACATTTTGCCGCGGATATTCCATGTTCTTATGTAACATTCGGTTAAATCGGCTTCATTATCGGTCAGCGGAGAAAGTCCGGTTTTGAGTATTCGCAAGACGGAGTGCATGGACTGATTTTTTGCAAATTCGAAAGCGGCGGATATATATGCTGCGACAGGTCTTGTCAGCAGGTTGTATTTTTTGGAAAATCCGAACGGAATGTTGTTTTTTGCAAATTCGGTATCGAAAATTCCGCCGCAACTTTCGACGTTACGGGCGCAAACGGCTATGTCGGAATATTTTGCGCCGCATTTGCTTATGAGGTAATTTATTGTTGCTGCGGCGATTTTTGCTTCGTCGTATGCGTTTTGGCATTTTATTATTCGGACGCCGCTTGTTATAGGTTGTTCAATCGGAACGGGAGTTGAGTTTGTTATTTCGAACGCAAAATTTTTTTCGAGGGCGGAGAGGTTACTGTTTTTAAATCCGTTGAAACTTGTATATATATTTTCGTATTCGACAAAATTTTCTTCGGCGTACTTGCAAATGCGGGTATGGGCTTTTTTGCCTCGGGCAAAGAGAATGTTGTTTGAGTTTGAATCCGTTAAATATGTTATATATACGTTGTCCGCGTCGCGCAAAATTCTTTCGATTATTGAAAATTCCGGCACGGTGAAGCCGAAAAACGAATCGATGATTACGTTTTTGTTTTTGAAAAACTTGTTTTCGCACAGCGAATCGGCGAGTCGTTGGAGGTCATCGTCGCTATCGCGAAATTCAAAACTTTTGCCGTATATTTTTTCGGTTGCGCAGGAGTAGCTTTGGAATATGAGAGAAAAATCGCGCAGTTTGTTGCTTAGATGTCCGAAATTTTTTAAACCGTCGTTTTCGGACGCGTTTATGAGCGAGTTGGAAGTTATGCCGTACATTTTAAATTCCGAAACTGTTTGGAGAGCTTTTTTGGTGAATTCTATGTTTTCGCCGACGTCGGAGTATTCGGTCAGCGTGTTGCCGAGGTTTTTTATTGCCTTATACATAATCAGCAATTTGTGCGCACTGTCGATGTAGCTTTGAGTTAATCCGCCGACTTCTCGGAAAACTCGGTTGCAAAGGCGTTTGAAATTTATGACTTCGACATATTCGTTGGAACGGTTGCCGAGGCGTTGGATGATTTGGCGTTCGGTGGAAAGTGCGCTTTGTTCGGGAACTATGAGAAAAGTATGCTTTTTTTCTTCAACTGCTTTTTGGCAAACGGAGAGGACGTATTCGGTTTTGCCGCTTTTGGCTCTTCCGCATATGTTATGCAACAAGTTATCACCTCAATTCATATTTTGCAATAGGTCTAAAAAAAAGAAACGTATTTCGGTTTTTGGGGTATCTTCGGAAATGAGATTTATTTCGTTTTCCGAAAAGCCGATGTTTTTTAGTTCGTCGGCATTGTTATATTTTTCGGCGGTGGCACTTCCCAAACACATTGGCGGGAAAAGGACGCACCACCAATTTGCGCCTTGGGCTTTGCCGAGTTTTAGGCGCACGGAATAATAATTACCGGCGGGAAAAGTATATTTACCGTAGGTTCGGCGGGGATAGCTTTCGGTTCCGAGTTGGATTGACGCGGTGTAATTCGCTCCGTTTTTGGATAGGCACCGATTTGCGATTTTTATGATGGAGGATTGATTTTCGGTAATTATTTTTTTTGCTTGAGTTATGTTTGTGCAATCGGCGAGAAGTTGGGAAGTATATTCCGTGACTTTGTTGCGGACTTTTAGCTTTAGAGCTTGGTCGAAATCCGAATCGGAATTGGCGAGGACGTGGAAGCGGATTATTCCGGAATAAAGTTCTTGTTCGCCTTTTAGGGGGATGGCTGCCGAGGCTACGGTTAGCGAAAGTAATATGAACGCAACAAGCGCGGACGCGGACAGGGGGGAAAATCGTTTTTTAAGTGTTTTTAGAAGTTTGATTGTTTTTGGTTTCATAAATAAATATCCTTCGCATTTTTTTGATATTTGAATTATTGCCGCTTTTTGGAAAGATATTCATTTATTTTTTAAATGGTGCAAACTGTTTTATATATTTCGAACGGAAGGTTTTCGAGAGCTTTGCAGGCGGCTTGCGCGGCGGATTCTTGGGTGAAAATGCCGTATACCGCACTTCCGCTTCCCGACATTTGAGCCGCAAATGCGCCGTGTTTTAGGAGTTGTTTTTTGATTTTGCCTATTTCCGACAGTTTGTTG
Organism: uncultured Oscillospiraceae bacterium; assembly: GCA_964544455.1. Taxonomy (GTDB): domain Bacteria; phylum Bacillota; class Clostridia; order Oscillospirales; family CAG-382; genus SIG622. The sequence goes on along the minus strand of CAZJCI010000023.1, from coordinate 6,336 downwards.
ACGCATATGGGTTCGAACTGATTTGAAATGTTATTGCAAATGCCGACAAAATCTTCTTGTTCGAGAGCGGCGATTAGGGAGTTGGTTTTTACGGTGGGGAGAACGTTTCGTTTTTCGTCGAATAAATCGTAGATATCACGTGTGGAAAGTCCGACGGAGGGTTTCCCTATAACGCACAGGCATTTGGGCATCATGGGGAGTTCTTTTAACGATGTTCCTGTGCCTGTTGCAAGGGAGCAGGAATGTTTTTTTTGCATAAAGGGAACGTCGGCGCCGAGGGACTCTGCGATTTTTTGAATTTCGGTTTCGGTTAAGGTGCCGACGAGTTCAGAGAGTCCGTCCAACACTGCGGCGCAATCGGCACTGCCTCCGCCGAGCCCCGCTTGTTCGGGAATGTTTTTTTGAATTTCTATGCTGCAGGAAAATGTGTTTTTGCTTTTTTGTTCATATGCTTCGAGATAGCGTTGCGCGGCTTTATAGGCAAGGTTTTCGGGTTCTTCGCAGATGTATTTTGAACAGTTTACTTTTATTTTTGAGTTATTGTTTGCGTTTGAATCGGTGTTGAGCGTGATTTTTACGGTGTCGCACAAGCCTATTTTGTGCATTATCGAGCGCATTTCGTGGTAGCCGTCCGTGCGTTTGTTGAAAATTTCGAGTGTGAGGTTGATTTTGGCTTTTGCGGAAATTGTTATTTCTTTGTTCATTTTATACTCCGATTTTTGAAAAATGGGTACGTTTGCGCGCGTACCCATTGGAATTTTATTTTAAATCGTTTAAAAACAGTTCTATTCGTTCGAGAGCTTTTTTTATGTGCTCTATTGAATATGCGTATGAAATTCGTGCGAATCCTTCGCCAGATTCGCCGAATGCCGTTCCGGGAACAATTGCCACTCGTTGGGAATACAGCAGTTTTTCGCAAAATTCATCGCTGGTCATTCCGAATTTTCCGATGTTGGGGAAAATATAAAACGCTCCTTCGGGTTCGAAACTTTCCAGACCGATTTTGGCAAGTCCCGCATGAATGAATCGGCGGCGGCCGTTATAGGAATCTTTCATAAATTCAATATCGCTGTCGCCGTTTTTCAGCGCTTCGATGCCGGCGTATTGCGAGGTCGTGGGGGCGCACATTATTGCGTATTGATGGAGCTTTACCATTTGCTTCATTATTTCTTTGGGAGCGCAGGCATAGCCCAAACGCCAGCCTGTCATTGCATAGGCTTTTGAAAGTCCGCTTACGAGAATTGTTCGTTCTTTCATATCCGGAAGAGAGGCAAAGGAAACGTGCTTTTTGCCGTATGTGAGTTCGGCGTATATTTCATCGGAAAGGACGATTATGTTTGTGTCTTTTATGACGGCGGCTATTTCTTTCAGTTCTTCTTCCGTCATAATGCCGCCGGTGGGGTTTGAGGGATAGGGAAGAACAAGCATTTTTGTTTTTGGGGTTATTGCCGCGCGCAGTTTTTCGGGGGTGAGCTTGAATTTATCTTTAAGTTCGGTGTTTATGACAACCGGAACGCCGCCTGCGAGCTTTGCCAACGGAGCGTAGCAAACAAACGACGGTTCGACAACGATTACTTCGTCGCCGGGGGCAAGAATTGCACGCATTGCAAGGTCGATGGCTTCGCTTCCGCCCACTGTGCAAAGAACTTCGGTTTCCGGAACGTATGACAAGCCGAATCGGCGTTCGAGGTAGTTGCATACTTCTCGGCGAAATTCCAAAAGTCCGCTGTTTGATGTGTAATAGGTTCTGCCGTCTTCAAGGGAGTTTATGCCGGCTTCTCGGATATGCCAGGGCGTATCGAAATCCGGTTGTCCGACTGTGAGAGAAATTACGTCGTCCATTTCGTCGAGTATATCGAAAAACTTTCGTATTCCGGACGGTTTTATGGACGTGACGGTGGGGGAGAGTATTTTTTCGTAATCCATATTAAAGCAATATTCCTTTCCCTCTTTTGTCTTCGACTGCTTTTGCACCGTGAATAACTCCTTCGGTTTTGTATTTGCGCAATACAAAGTGGGTTGCGGTGGAGAGTACGCCTTCGGTGGGAGCAAGTTTTTCGGCGACGAAAAGAGCGACTTCTTTCATATTTTTGCCTTCGATTATTACGGTGAAATCGAATCCGCCCGACATAAGATACATATCTTTTACTTCGGGATAATTGTATATTTTTTCGGCAACTTTATCGTAGCCTTTATCTCGGGAGGGGGTGACTTTGAGTTCGATTAGCGCGGTTACGTTTTCGATGTCGGTGTCTTCCCAATCTATTAAGGTTCGGTAGCCGACTATGACGCCGTTGTTTTCGTATTTTTCGATGATGTCTTTTATTTCGCCGACTTCCTTTTCGAGCATTACGGAAAGGTTTTCGGCTGTGATTCGGGGATCGTCTTGGATGAGATGAAGTATTTTTTTATCCAGAGCTTTCATTTTGCGTCTCCTTTTGATGTGTGTGTTATTATAATTTTACCATAACGGGTTTTCTGTTTTTATAGTAACAGGTATATTTTACGTTATTTTGCGAAAGCGCATTGCATATATCGGAAATATTTGCTCCGATGTCGCGCGGGTTGTGAGAATCCGAACCGACGGTTATCAGTTCGCCGCCGAGCTCCTTATATCTTTTTATGTAATTGAAATTCGGAAGAGATTCGCCGAGTCCTTGGCGCAAGCCCGATGTGTTGATTTCAAGGGCTTTACCTCGTGAAACAAGCGTTTTCAGAATTTCGTCGTATATATCGGCTGCCGATTTAATTTCGGCGGCTTTTTCAACGCCGTATTTTTTGAAGTATCTTATGGGATAGGTTATGTGAGCGAGCACGTCGTAATTGCAATATTTGGCGGTATAGAGAATTTCGGACAGATAAATTTCGTAAATTTTGCTTACTTCGGAAACGGGTAACTTTGAAAAATCCATATGCGAAAGAAGATATTCTTCGGAGGCATACAGTATGTGGTCGCTTGAGATGACCATATCGAAATTGTACTTTTTGATGATTTCATCGCAAACGCCCTGATAGTACATTTGCTGACCTATTTCCACCGAGTGAATTACTTCGAAATCGGGAAAATTATTGTTTGCTTCGGCACAATCGGCTTTTATGCCGTCCATATTTAGTGGCTGAAGACCTTTGAGGTATCTGTCTATATCGAGATGATCCGAAAAAGCTATTCCTGAAAGTCCGGTTTCTTTTGCTTTTTGGCAAAGTGAATTTATTGAATTATCCTGCGTTTGAAGTGCGTCGTGCGAATAGTTTGTATGTACGTGCAGATCGTATAATTTTCTCATTGAGCATTATCCTTTCAAATCAAATGACAAGTCCGCCGTTGGGACTTATGACTTGACCGGTTATGAAATCGCCGCCGGTTCCCGCAAGAAAAAGAACGGTTTTTGCAATATCTGCGCAAGCGCCGATTTTTCCGAGAGGAGTTTCTTGGCAAAGGGCGTTTAGGGCTTCGGGGGACAAAGACGCATTCATATCGGTATTTATGACTCCGGGAGCAATGCAATTTACGGTTATTCCCGACGGTCCGACTTCTTTGGCAAGGGCTTTGGTAAGACCGATGATTGCGGCTTTGCTTGCGGAATAATGGACTTCGCATGAAGAACCGCAAATTCCCCAAACGGAGGAGATATTAATGATTTTTCCGCTTTTTTTTCGTATCATATTTTTCAACGCTCGCTTGGAGCAAAGAAACACGGAACCGACGTTGGTTGACATGGTGTTGTTCCATTCTTCGTATGTTAAATCGGTAAACAGCGAAAAAGAGGAAATTGCGGCGTTGTTAACCAGAATATCTACGGTTCCGAAGTGATTTTCGGCGTTTGCGAACATTTGGTTTACATCGAGTTCTTTTGAAACGTCCGCACCGAAAGTTATAACTTTGCCGAACGTTTTTTGAGGATTCATTTGCGAAATGTTTTCGAGCTCTGTTTTTAGTTTGTTGGCGAGAGCGAGATTTTTGTTATAGTTGATTATTACGTTATATTCGCCGGAAAGAAACGCCAAACGGGCGATTTCCGCACCGATTCCTCGAGATGAGCCGGTGATAAGCATTGTTTTCATTGAGTAATCCCTTTCGTTTGGCGGAAAATTCGGTTATTTAAAACGTTTTCGGATTAGTTTATTCCGAAAAATTCAACTGCGTTGTTATAGGTTAAATTTTCCGTTTCTTGGACGGTGAGATTTAGAAGTTCCGCTACTTTTGCGGCTGTGTTTTTCATAAGTCCGGAGTGATTTAGTTCGCCTCGGTGGGGGACGGGTGCAAGATAGGGGCAATCCGTTTCCAAAAGCAGTTTTGAAAATCCGTTGGGAATTTCCCTGAGAGCTTGAATGACTTCGACGTTTTTGCGGGCGTTTTTGAAAGTGACGACGCCGCCGACGGAGATATACCAACCGAGAGATATTAGTTCTCGTGCGGTTTCGACGGAACCCGAAAAGCAATGGAGCAAGCCTTTGACCTGCGGGTGTTTTTTTATTATTTCGAGGCAATCGCCGTGAGCGTCTCTGTCGTGAACGACGGCGGGCAGATTGAGTTTTTCGCACAGTTCGAGTTGAGCTTCGAAACATTGTTTTTGCAACGGTGCGGTATCTTTTTCCCAATGGTAATCCAGACCTATTTCGCCTACGGCAACGCATTTTTTATCGTTGCAAAGGGATTGAATTTGCAAGAGCCAATCGGCGGTTTGCATATCGTTGGCGGCGGCTTCGGGATGTACGCCGGCTGTGAAATAAATGAAATCGTATTTATCGGCAAGTTCTTTTGCGGCGTAAGAGCTTTTTAGGCTTGAACCGGAATTGACGATTTTTGCAACGCCGTATGCGGGCATATTTGAAAGTAATTCGGTTCGTATGCCGTCGAACTTTTCATCGTCGTAATGAGCGTGTGAATCGAAAAGCATAATATTCTCCGTATGTTTGGGCATTAATTAACGGATAATTGTTCCTTCTTTTACGGAATCGTCGAGGAAGGAAACAGTGATTTTTTCCGTTCCGTCGGGTTGAAGTTCGCCGGCGGCAAGAATCATTCCGTTTGAATCGACGCCCCGCAATTTTGCGGGTTTGAGGTTTGCAACGACAATAACTTTTTTGCCGACAAGCTGTTCGGGCGTATAGGATTTTGCTATTCCCGAAACTACTTGGCGAGGGGTTTCGCTTCCGTCGTCAAGTTGAAGTTTTAGGAGTTTATCCGATTTTTCCACGGGTGTGCATTCGGTGACTTTTGCGCAAATCAGCTTTACTTTTGCAAAATCGTCGATTGAAATTTCGGCGGGATAATCGGGGGCGGCGTGTTCTTTCTTTTTTTGTTGTTTTTCTTTATTTGTTTTTTCGGCTTTTTCGGTTTTTTCGGGAGTTTTAAGCGTATCTTCGCCGAAAATTTCGAGCAGTTTTTTCTTTTCGTCTATTCTTGCGAACATTGCTTCGGGAGCGGGGTTTACTTTGGCGTCGTTTGCATATTTCATACCGAATTTTTGAATTGCCTGCCATGTTGTTACGGTTATGTTTTCCGTTCCGGGAGCGTTTATTTGCGTTTGGATTTTTTGCGCCGTTCCGGGCATAATGGGAGCAAGCAGGGTGGCGCAGATTCGTATTCCTTCGATGAGGTTATAGAGGACAGTGCCGAGTTCGGCTTTTTTTGCTTCGTCTTTTGCCAATGACCAGGGGGTTGTTTCGTCGATATATTTGTTGAGGCGTCTTAAAACAGCCATAATTTCATCGCAAGCGTCGGCAACGTGGAAAGTATTGAATTTTTCGGCAACGGACTTTACGCCGTTTTCGATTGTTGAAATTAGGTCGGCATCGAATTCGGTGGCGCAAAGGCTTTGGGGAATGACGCCTTCGAAATATTTGTTAATCATGGCAACGGTTCGGTTTACAAGATTTCCAAGCGTGTTTGCAAGGTCGGAATTGAATTTTGCGATAAAGTTTTCGTAAGTAATTGAACCGTCCTGAAGAAACGGCATTTCCGAAAGGACGTAATAGCGGACGGCGTCAGTACCGAAAAAGCCCGCAAGGTCGTCGGCGTAAATGGCGTTACCTTTGGATTTTGATATTTTTTCATCGCCGACGAGCAACCAGGGATGGCCGAAAATCTTTTTGGGCAACGGTTCGCCGAGAGCCATAAGAATGACGGGCCAATAGATTGTGTGGAAGCGGAGAATGTCTTTGCCTATGACCTGAACGTCGGCGGGCCAATACTTTTGATAAAGTTCGCCTTTTTGGTCTACGGCGTAGCCGAGAGCGGTTATATAGTTTGAAAGTGCGTCGATCCACACGTAGAGTACGTTTTTGGGATCGAATTCGACGGTGACGCCCCAAGTGAATGTTGAGCGGGAAATG
>CAZJCI010000022.1:0-15978 GCA_964544455.1 uncultured Oscillospiraceae bacterium | reverse complement strand
GGCCGCCGGAGCTCTTTCGGGCAACGGAGCTATGGCATACGGCAACGCCATAGGCTCAATCATATGCAACACAGCCCTAATCGCCGCGCTTTCCGTTGCGTGCAACCCGGGCGCAATAAATATTAAAACCCTAAAAATGCCGGTGTTTTTCTTTTTCGCTTCGGCGGCAATCTATTGTGCGGCGGCATATGTTTTGGGGGAATTTCCCCGAGCCGTAGGTTATGCAATGCTTGCCGTTTTCATATTATATATGGTATTAAACATTCGCCACGGCTTCAAAAATCCGCAGGAGCTTAATTCGGAATCCGTCGCCCAATCCGAATTCGAACCGCAATCCGAATCTCGCACTCATAAACAATCTCATTCGGAATCAAATCAAAAGGTTCAATCTCAATCCGAAAAAACAGACGTAAAAAATCGTTCCTTAACGGTAAATTCAATAATGCTTGCGGCGGGTGCGGCGGTCATAGCTTTGGGAGCGAATTTGCTTGTGGATAACGGCACGGCAATAGCCCAACGCCTGGGTGTACCGCAAACGGTAATTTCGCTTACCTTTGTTGCGCTCGGAACGTCGCTTCCCGAACTCATAACAACAATAACGTCGCTGCGAAAAGGACGCGCCTTGCTCGGCATAGGCAACGTAATAGGCGCAAACGTTTTTAATCTGGTGCTTGTATCCGGCATTTCGGTTTCGCTTGCTCCGTTCAAAGTCCCCGTGGGGAAAACTCTTTTCGGGTATAATTCCTCGTTGGCGCTCGACATTCCGCTGATGATAACCGTAATGCTCATTCTGACCGTTCCCGCATTGGCAACAAAAAAATTTAAACGTTGGCAGGGCATAACGCTGCTTGCAATCTATGCGGCTTTTTGTATGTTTCAGTTTGTAATTTGATTTATAAAATACATAAAATATCGGAGGAATAAAAATGAATTTCGGTTTTACTTTCTTTTTTAACAGCATATTGTTGGGCGTGGGACTTGCAATGGACGCATTTTCAGTTTCGCTTGCCAACGGACTTAACGAACCGCATATGAAAAAAAGCAAAATGTGCGGGGTTGCGGGCGTATTTGCGGGATTCCAAATTATAATGCCCCTAATAGGTTGGATTTGCGTTTCAACCGTCGCCCAAGCGTTCAAAACGTTCGAACGCCTCATTCCGTGGATAGCTTTGATATTGTTGGGCTATATCGGCGGGAAAATGTTGTATGAAGGCATAAAAAACGGCGACTCGGACGAAACGGGCAACGCAGTGGGAATAAAAGCTCTCCTCATTCAGGGCGTGGCAACGTCCATCGACGCGCTTTCCGTAGGATTTACAATTTCCGATTACAGCCTTACGAAAGCCGTTGCGGCATGTCTTTTAATCGGCATAACGACTTTTTTAATTTGCTTTACGGGACTGACGCTCGGAAAAAAGGTGGGAACAAAACTTGCGGGCAAAGCGGATATTCTCGGCGGCGCAATTCTTATTTTCATCGGATTGGAAATTTTTGTTTCGCACCTGTTTTAATACAAAATCCGCGCCGAAACCGCAAAGGGGCTTGACAAAATCTTCCCCAAGCCGTATAATATCATATAACATACAGTAATTCGGAAAGGATTTTCATTATGACGGAAACATATATATCTCACAGCCCCCAAGAAACCGAGGAAATAGCAAAAAAGCTTGCCGCCAAGCTGAAGTCCGGCGATTTTTTGGCTTTTTTCGGCGGGCTCGGCATGGGAAAAACAAATTTTGTCCGAGGGCTCGCGTCCGTTCTTTGCCCGGAAGTAAGAGTTACCAGCCCCACTTTTGCGCTTGTAAACGAATATACGGGTAAACTTAATATATACCATTTCGATATGTACCGCATAACCGACAGCGAAGATTTATATTCAACCGGTTTTTACGATTATCTCGACAGAGAAGGAATAGTCGCCGCCGAATGGTGCGAAATGATTCCCCAAGACCTCCCCGAAGAAAGATATAACATAGTGTTCGAACGCCTTTCGGATAACGAAAGAAAAATCACAATAACCAAAAATTAAATTAAGCCGCAACGCCGCCTCGTTGCGGCTTAATTTTTGCCGTCACAAATTCCTTTACGCATAAGGGGAATTTCGCCGTCTGCGGACGGCGACCAAGGGCTTTGCGCCCTTGACCTCACCAACTTTAAAGCACCGACATACGGTGCTTAGAAAAAAAGTTGGACAAAAAACTTTCCTTTTGAACGGGGATTTTTTGTGGTTGCGGCGGTGAGGTCGGGTTTTGCGGTTTAACCGAACAGCAACCGCTTCCAACTTAAAAATTAACCGCCGAAAAAATTCCAAATTCCCCCATAAACGCCAACCTAAAAACACAACTACGACGCCCCGAACACCCCGCCAAAATCAAAACTTCCCACAAATCTCAAAAAAATTTCCCTACCCCATAAGAAAAGTTTTTGACCCGCTTTTTTCAAAAAGCGGGCAGTTTCCAAAGGCGGTGCCTTTGGTCGCCGTTCGCAAACGGCGAAATCTCAATACCGCCGCAATTCCTCTTGATTTTTGCGCACAGATGTGGTATAATAGTTTCGGAAACCTAAATTTAATTACGGAGGAAACAAAAATGAAAATAATGACCTTTAACACACAGCATTGTTTGAACTATGTCGAACAAAAAATAGACTTCGAAATTATGGCGAAAGCAATACGCCAATGCGGCGCGGATCTTGTGGGCTTGCAGGAAATGCGCTCCAAAGGAAAATGCGCCGATTATGCCGACCAGGCGGCGGAACTTGCAAAACTTTCGGGACTCGAACATTATTACTTTGCAAAAGCAATCGACTTCGGTTCGTCAAGACCGTACGGCAACGCTTTAATTTCCAAATATCCCATTGTTAAAGCCGAAACGGTTCCGATTCCCGATCCGCCCGTAAGAAAATACGACGGCTATTATGAAACACGTTGCGTCTTAAAAGCGGTTTTGGAAAACGGACTTACGGTAATCGTCACACACTTCGGTCTTAATCCCGACGAACAGGAAAACGCCGTCAACACGGTTCTAAACACTCTTGAAGAAAAAAATTGCATCCTTATGGGAGATTTTAACGTTTTGCCCGACAACAAAATTTTGCAACCCATAAGAGCAAAAATGAAAGACGCCGCGGATTTGTTCGGCTCTCCGCTGTTAAGCTTCCCGTCGGACAAGCCCGACAAAAAAATCGACTATATTTTTGTTTCAAACAACATAAAAATCGAAAGTGCGGATATTCCTTCCATTGTCGCTTCCGACCACCGCCCCCACACTGCGGATATTTTGTTTTGAAAGCCGATTATACAATTTTTTTGTTAATTTTCCAAAAAGCTATTGACGAAACGGATTTTGAAATATATAATGGTATTCAACGTCAAATAAAAAAAGGAGGCAAGGAGCAGTGTCTTTTACGGACGAAACCGCAAAAAAAATTCGGGAAGAATTCGACAAAAAGCGCAAAGCGGCTCAGGACGACGCGGATATACGCCGTGAACTCGTTCACAAACGTATTCCGGACATCGAAACAATCGACAAAGAGCTTGCAAACACCGGACTTGAAGTTTACAGGAGCGCGGTGAACGGCGAAAATATAGATAACAAAATTGCGCATATGAAGCAAAAAACCGCACAGCTGAAAAAGCTTAGGCGGCAGCTGCTTGCCGACGCAGGCTACGGCGCGGATTTTACCGACGTAAAATATGAGTGCCCCGTTTGCTCCGATACCGGCTACAACGGCTTAAAATATTGCGAATGTTTCCGCAAAGCTATGATTAAAGAAGCATATTTAAGTTCCGGTTTGGGCGGAATGTTGGCTTCCCAAAGTTTCGATAATTTTTCGCTGGATTTTTACAACGCCCAAGCGAACGACAACGGAATTTCCGAAAGAAACGTTATGGAAAACGTGCTTGCCGAAGCAAAAAAATATGCCGCCGATTTCAAAGCCGACTTTGGCGGAAAGTGCAAAAATCTTATTTTTTTCGGAAGTACCGGATTGGGAAAAACTCACATTTCCACTTCAATTGCAAAAGAAGTTATCGAAAAAGGATTCAGCGTTGTTTACGATACGGCGTCAAACATTCTTGCGGCTTTCGAAGCGGACAAGTTCTCCCGAAACAAAACGGAAGTTCAAACGGAAAAATATTTGGAATGCGATTTGCTTATCATCGACGATTTGGGTGCGGAATTTAAAAATCAGTTCACCGAATCGGCTTTATATAATCTTTTAAACACCCGAATTTGCGACGGAAAAGCAATGATTATCAGCTCCAACCTAAACAGCGGCAGAGACCTTTCAAAAGCCTATAACGAGCGAATAACGTCTCGCCTTTTGGGAGAGTTTCGGGCGTTCCGTTTTGTAGGAAGCGACATTCGGTTTCAAAAAAGAAAACAAGCTAAAAACTTATAGATTTTACATAATTACGAAAGGAATTTTATTATGAACAGAGTTTGGCTGAAAGGCAAAAAAGGCGAATTTAACGTTTCGGCTGTTTTTGCGGGAATTTTCAACGTTAAGGAAAACTGCGTTTTGCGGGTTTGCGCAAAGCAAATTTATAACGTCTTTATCGACGGAGAATTTGCGGGTAACGGCCCTTCAAGATGCGCTCACCGCAGAAACGAAATCGACAGTTTCGACCTTTCGGAATACGTCGGAAAAAGCGTTGTTATAACCGTTGAAGTTTTAAGCTATAACGTCAACTGCTTTGAAGCAACCCGAGACGAACCCTATTTTTCGGCTGAAATTGTTTGCGGAAAAGACGTTTTATATACAACGGAAGATTTTACGGCGTTCGAGGGTGCGGACAAACTTCAAAAAACGGCTCGTTACAGCTATCAAAGAGCCTTTTCCGAATATTACATTCAAAACACGGATATAAGAAACAGAATCCGAAGCGGCGATTTTTCGGTTCTTCCGCAAGCTCAAACGGAAGAAAGCGGCAAAAACGAAATATTGACGGAACGTTCCGTTAAATATCCCACCTATGATACCGTTTGCGGCATTAAATTTCAGGAGGGCACAATTGAGCTCGACGAAAACGCAACGGTATTCGACGACAGATTTCTTTTCCACAACGCCCAAAGCGCAATCGGCAACGGCTTCTGCGACGACGAGCTTGCACGTAATCCCGTAGAGTTTGTTTCAAAAATAAAATATCTCAAAAAAGGCGACGGAAAGTTGGGAAAATACGCCTTTTATGATTTCGGCGCAGAGTATTCGGGCTTTTCAAAACTTACTCTTGAAGTTACAAGCCAAAATGCCACGGTTTACTGTTTGTTCGACGAAATTTTAACCGAACTTGAAAACGGCGAAAAAATCGTTTCTCCGTTCAGAATGCGCACCGTAAACTTTGTAAGCTACGAACTCGGAAAGGGAAACTACGTTCTTCAATCCGCCGAACCCTATTCTTTCAGATACGCCGCAGTAGTAGTTTGCAACGGCGAAGCGGAAATTAAAGACGCGGAAATGGTTAAATTCGAAAACCCCGACATCGACAAATTGCGTTTTTGGTGCGCCGACAGGGACTACGAAAAAATAATCGACGCGGCAAAAGCCACGTTCGCGCAAAATTCGGTTGACCTTTTCACCGACTGCCCCTCACGAGAACGAGGCGGCTGGCTTTGCGATTCCTATTTTACGTCAATGGCGGAAAAACTGCTTACCGGCGAAAACATCATAGAACGTCACTTCTTTGAAAACTACGGAAACTGCCCGTATTTCAGTTATTTCGAAGACGGCGTCGTTCCCATGGTATATCCCGGCGACTATGAATCCGAAAGATATATTCCCAACTGGATGATGTGGTATATAATAGAACTTGCAAACTCAATGGAACGCAACGGCGACGGCTTTGTTACGGAAGAATCCAAAGTTAAGGTTAGAAATCTTATAAAATATTTTGAAAGATACGAAAATTCCGACGGCTTGCTTGAAAAACTTCCAAGCTGGGTGTTTGTGGAATGGAGCCAAGCCAACAATTTTGTTCAGGACGTAAACTATCCCTCCAATATGTGCTATTGCGGCACGCTTAAAGCCGCTTCCAAGATTTTGGGCGGCGTGCCGGAACTTTGCGAAAAAGCGGAAAAAATCCGCAATTACATAAGAAACAACGCAAGACTCGGCAACCTTTACATAGATAATGCGCTGAGAAAAGAAAACGGAGTTTTGGAAAACACGCAAAACACCACGGAAACGTGTCAGTATTACGCATTCTATTTCGGCGTCGCAACGCCGGAAGAAGACGCCGAACTGTTCGATTTCATAGTTAAAGAGCTCGGCTCGGGCAGAGACGATACCAAGGTACACCCCAACGTTCCAAAGTCCAACGCGTTCATAGGAAATTATTTAAGACTTGATTTTCTGGCAAAGAACGGCTATGCCGATTCCGTAGCGCAACAATGCAAAGGCTATTTCCTTTATATGGCGGAAAAGACGGGTACTCTTTGGGAAAACGATACCACAAGCGCAAGCTGTAACCACGGTTTTGCGTCCTATGCGGCAAACATTCTTATTATGGGAATTTGCGGCGTGCGTCTTATTGCGGACAAAAAGATTTACACCGTGCCCACAAACTTCGGCGAGGACTGCGAAATTGATTTTCCGTGTGCGGACGGTTATGTTAAAGTTAAGGTTAAGGACGGAAAACGAACCGTAAACGCTCCTGACGGATACGAAATAGTTTAACAAATAAAAAGTAAAGAATGCGCCGACATACCGTTAATACGTCGGCGCAAAATTATGCGGTTGAGAAAGGCGAATTTCGGATTGTTCCGGTTCGGTCGGTTTCGTCATACTCAGCGGAGGATTCAAAATGTTTTTAAAACGCAACACATCAAAAAGCGAATCGCTTGGCGAAAGCATTAAGCAAACTTTTAAAACCGCCGTTCCGACTTTGCAAAGCGAACGGCTTGTTTATAGGCGGATAACCTTGGAAAACGCCGAGGATATGTATGAATATTCCAAATCGGAAGAGGTTACAAAATATCTTCTTTGGACGCCGCACATAAGACTTTCTCAAACGCAAAGGTACGTCAAACTTTTGCAAAAAAAGTACGACAGTGGGGCTTTTTGGGATTTCGGGTTAAATTATAAGGAAAACGGAAAATTTATCGGCACGTGCGGAATTACTTCTTTCGACGAAAATGACGGTTCGGTTGAAATAGGCTATGTTATTTCTCCTGACTATTGGGGAAAAGGACTCGCCACGGAAGCGGCTCGCACCGTTATGAGGTTTTGCTTTGAAAATTTCGATTGTAACAGAATTTGCGGAAAATTTATGGAGGGCAACAACGCTTCCATGCGGGTTATGATGAAGTTGGGAATGTCGTTGGAGGGCATATATCGCCGTTCAATGTATGTGAAAGGCGATTATAAAACCATTCACGTCTACGAAATTACAAAAGATAAATTCTTTCAATACAATTAATTTTTCGGCTTGCGTCCGCTGCGAAAAGGCGCAATCAGCGACAACCCATATGCGCAAAAGTATTTCGCTGTCTGCGGACAGCGACAAGGGGTTTCGCACCCCTTGACCGCACCCGCCTTTAAAGCACCGATATACGGTGCTTCAAAAAGGCGGGACGAAAACTTTCCTTTTGGATTGGGGGAGTTTTTCTGCTGTTGCGGCGGTAAGGACGGCTTTTGCGGTTTAACCGAACAGCAACCGCTTCCAACTAAAAACAAACCGCCGAAATAAAAATTTCCCCAAAATACCCATAAACGCTATACCCCCACCCCAAAAATAAAACGCCCAAAATGAAATTTTCCGCAAATCCACAAAAAATTCCCCTACCATATTAAAGTTTTTTGTCCAACTTTTTTTCAAAAAAGTTGGTGAGGTCAAGGGCGAAAAGCCCTTGTCGCAAACCGCAGTTTGCGAAACCCCATATGTGCAAAGGCGTTTTGCGGTTTGCAAAACCGCCTAAAATGTAAATAAATATACAATTATGATAAAAATTGTAATAAATTTTGCAATCCTATTGCAATTAACCGAAAAATATTTTTCGGTTAATTGCAATAGGATTGCAAAATTTATTACAATTTTTATCATAATTGTATATTTATTTACATTTTAGGCGGTTTTGCAAACCGCAAAACGCCTTTGCACATATGGGGTTTCGCAAACTGCGGTTTGCGACAAGGGCTTTTCGCCCTTGACCTCACCAACTTTTTTGAAAAAAAGTTGGACAAAAAACTTTAATATGGTAGGGGAATTTTTTGTGGATTTGCGGAAAATTTCATTTTGGGCGTTTTATTTTTGGGGTGGGGGTATAGCGTTTATGGGTATTTTGGGGAAATTTTTATTTCGGCGGTTTGTTTTTAGTTGGAAGCGGTTGCTGTTCGGTTAAACCGCAAAAGCCGTCCTTACCGCCGCAACAGCAGAAAAACTCCCCCAATCCAAAAGGAAAGTTTTCGTCCCGCCTTTTTGAAGCACCGTATATCGGTGCTTTAAAGGCGGGTGCGGTCAAGGGGTGCGAAACCCCTTGTCGCTGTCCGCAGACAGCGAAATACTTTTGCGCATATGGGTTGTCGCTGATTGCGCCTTTTCGCAGCGGACGCAAGCCGAAAAATTAATTGTATTGAAAGAATTTATCTTTTGTAATTTCGTAGACGTGAATGGTTTTATAATCGCCTTTCACATACATTGAACGGCGATATATGCCCTCCAACGACATTCCCAACTTCATCATAACCCGCATGGAAGCGTTGTTGCCCTCCATAAATTTTCCGCAAATTCTGTTACAATCGAAATTTTCAAAGCAAAACCTCATAACGGTGCGAGCCGCTTCCGTGGCGAGTCCTTTTCCCCAATAGTCAGGAGAAATAACATAGCCTATTTCAACCGAACCGTCATTTTCGTCGAAAGAAGTAATTCCGCACGTGCCGATAAATTTTCCGTTTTCCTTATAATTTAACCCGAAATCCCAAAAAGCCCCACTGTCGTACTTTTTTTGCAAAAGTTTGACGTACCTTTGCGTTTGAGAAAGTCTTATGTGCGGCGTCCAAAGAAGATATTTTGTAACCTCTTCCGATTTGGAATATTCATACATATCCTCGGCGTTTTCCAAGGTTATCCGCCTATAAACAAGCCGTTCGCTTTGCAAAGTCGGAACGGCGGTTTTAAAAGTTTGCTTAATGCTTTCGCCAAGCGATTCGCTTTTTGATGTGTTGCGTTTTAAAAACATTTTGAATCCTCCGCTGAGTATGACGAAACCGACCGAACCGGAACAATCCGAAATTCGCCTTTCTCAACCGCATAATTTTGCGCCGACGTATTAACGGTATGTCGGCGCATTCTTTACTTTTTATTTGTTAAACTATTTCGTATCCGTCAGGAGCGTTTACGGTTCGTTTTCCGTCCTTAACCTTAACTTTAACATAACCGTCCGCACACGGAAAATCAATTTCGCAGTCCTCGCCGAAGTTTGTGGGCACGGTGTAAATCTTTTTGTCCGCAATAAGACGCACGCCGCAAATTCCCATAATAAGAATGTTTGCCGCATAGGACGCAAAACCGTGGTTACAGCTTGCGCTTGTGGTATCGTTTTCCCAAAGAGTACCCGTCTTTTCCGCCATATAAAGGAAATAGCCTTTGCATTGTTGCGCTACGGAATCGGCATAGCCGTTCTTTGCCAGAAAATCAAGTCTTAAATAATTTCCTATGAACGCGTTGGACTTTGGAACGTTGGGGTGTACCTTGGTATCGTCTCTGCCCGAGCCGAGCTCTTTAACTATGAAATCGAACAGTTCGGCGTCTTCTTCCGGCGTTGCGACGCCGAAATAGAATGCGTAATACTGACACGTTTCCGTGGTGTTTTGCGTGTTTTCCAAAACTCCGTTTTCTTTTCTCAGCGCATTATCTATGTAAAGGTTGCCGAGTCTTGCGTTGTTTCTTATGTAATTGCGGATTTTTTCCGCTTTTTCGCAAAGTTCCGGCACGCCGCCCAAAATCTTGGAAGCGGCTTTAAGCGTGCCGCAATAGCACATATTGGAGGGATAGTTTACGTCCTGAACAAAATTGTTGGCTTGGCTCCATTCCACAAACACCCAGCTTGGAAGTTTTTCAAGCAAGCCGTCGGAATTTTCGTATCTTTCAAAATATTTTATAAGATTTCTAACCTTAACTTTGGATTCTTCCGTAACAAAGCCGTCGCCGTTGCGTTCCATTGAGTTTGCAAGTTCTATTATATACCACATCATCCAGTTGGGAATATATCTTTCGGATTCATAGTCGCCGGGATATACCATGGGAACGACGCCGTCTTCGAAATAACTGAAATACGGGCAGTTTCCGTAGTTTTCAAAGAAGTGACGTTCTATGATGTTTTCGCCGGTAAGCAGTTTTTCCGCCATTGACGTAAAATAGGAATCGCAAAGCCAGCCGCCTCGTTCTCGTGAGGGGCAGTCGGTGAAAAGGTCAACCGAATTTTGCGCGAACGTGGCTTTTGCCGCGTCGATTATTTTTTCGTAGTCCCTGTCGGCGCACCAAAAACGCAATTTGTCGATGTCGGGGTTTTCGAATTTAACCATTTCCGCGTCTTTAATTTCCGCTTCGCCGTTGCAAACTACTACTGCGGCGTATCTGAAAGAATAGGGTTCGGCGGATTGAAGAACGTAGTTTCCCTTTCCGAGTTCGTAGCTTACAAAGTTTACGGTGCGCATTCTGAACGGAGAAACGATTTTTTCGCCGTTTTCAAGTTCGGTTAAAATTTCGTCGAACAAACAGTAAACCGTGGCATTTTGGCTTGTAACTTCAAGAGTAAGTTTTGAAAAGCCCGAATACTCTGCGCCGAAATCATAAAAGGCGTATTTTCCCAACTTTCCGTCGCCTTTTTTGAGATATTTTATTTTTGAAACAAACTCTACGGGATTACGTGCAAGCTCGTCGTCGCAGAAGCCGTTGCCGATTGCGCTTTGGGCGTTGTGGAAAAGAAATCTGTCGTCGAATACCGTTGCGTTTTCGTCGAGCTCAATTGTGCCCTCCTGAAATTTAATGCCGCAAACGGTATCATAGGTGGGATATTTAACGGAACGTTCCGTCAATATTTCGTTTTTGCCGCTTTCTTCCGTTTGAGCTTGCGGAAGAACCGAAAAATCGCCGCTTCGGATTCTGTTTCTTATATCCGTGTTTTGAATGTAATATTCGGAAAAGGCTCTTTGATAGCTGTAACGAGCCGTTTTTTGAAGTTTGTCCGCACCCTCGAACGCCGTAAAATCTTCCGTTGTATATAAAACGTCTTTTCCGCAAACAATTTCAGCCGAAAAATAGGGTTCGTCTCGGGTTGCTTCAAAGCAGTTGACGTTATAGCTTAAAACTTCAACGGTTATAACAACGCTTTTTCCGACGTATTCCGAAAGGTCGAAACTGTCGATTTCGTTTCTGCGGTGAGCGCATCTTGAAGGGCCGTTACCCGCAAATTCTCCGTCGATAAAGACGTTATAAATTTGCTTTGCGCAAACCCGCAAAACGCAGTTTTCCTTAACGTTGAAAATTCCCGCAAAAACAGCCGAAACGTTAAATTCGCCTTTTTTGCCTTTCAGCCAAACTCTGTTCATAATAAAATTCCTTTCGTAATTATGTAAAATCTATAAGTTTTTAGCTTGTTTTCTTTTTTGAAACCGAATGTCGCTTCCTACAAAACGGAACGCCCGAAACTCTCCCAAAAGGCGAGACGTTATTCGCTCGTTATAGGCTTTTGAAAGGTCTCTGCCGCTGTTTAGGTTGGAGCTGATAATCATTGCTTTTCCGTCGCAAATTCGGGTGTTTAAAAGATTATATAAAGCCGATTCGGTGAACTGATTTTTAAATTCCGCACCCAAATCGTCGATGATAAGCAAATCGCATTCCAAATATTTTTCCGTTTGAACTTCCGTTTTGTTTCGGGAGAACTTGTCCGCTTCGAAAGCCGCAAGAATGTTTGACGCCGTATCGTAAACAACGCTGAATCCTTTTTCGATAACTTCTTTTGCAATTGAAGTGGAAATGTGAGTTTTTCCCAATCCGGTACTTCCGAAAAAAATAAGATTTTTGCACTTTCCGCCAAAGTCGGCTTTGAAATCGGCGGCATATTTTTTTGCTTCGGCAAGCACGTTTTCCATAACGTTTCTTTCGGAAATTCCGTTGTCGTTCGCTTGGGCGTTGTAAAAATCCAGCGAAAAATTATCGAAACTTTGGGAAGCCAACATTCCGCCCAAACCGGAACTTAAATATGCTTCTTTAATCATAGCTTTGCGGAAACATTCGCAATATTTTAAGCCGTTGTAGCCGGTATCGGAGCAAACGGGGCACTCATATTTTACGTCGGTAAAATCCGCGCCGTAGCCTGCGTCGGCAAGCAGCTGCCGCCTAAGCTTTTTCAGCTGTGCGGTTTTTTGCTTCATATGCGCAATTTTGTTATCTATATTTTCGCCGTTCACCGCGCTCCTGTAAACTTCAAGTCCGGTGTTTGCAAGCTCTTTGTCGATTGTTTCGATGTCCGGAATACGTTTGTGAACGAGTTCACGGCGTATATCCGCGTCGTCCTGAGCCGCTTTGCGCTTTTTGTCGAATTCTTCCCGAATTTTTTTTGCGGTTTCGTCCGTAAAAGACACTGCTCCTTGCCTCCTTTTTTTATTTGACGTTGAATACCATTATATATTTCAAAATCCGTTTCGTCAATAGCTTTTTGGAAAATTAACAAAAAAATTGTATAATCGGCTTTCAAAACAAAATATCCGCAGTGTGGGGGCGGTGGTCGGAAGCGACAATGGAAGGAATATCCGCACTTTCGATTTTTATGTTGTTTGAAACAAAAATATAGTCGATTTTTTTGTCGGGCTTGTCCGACGGGAAGCTTAACAGCGGAGAGCCGAACAAATCCGCGGCGTCTTTCATTTTTGCTCTTATGGGTTGCAAAATTTTGTTGTCGGGCAAAACGTTAAAATCTCCCATAAGGATGCAATTTTTTTCTTCAAGAGTGTTTAGAACCGTGTTGACGGCGTTTTCCTGTTCGTCGGGATTAAGACCGAAGTGTGTGACGATTACCGTAAGTCCGTTTTCCAAAACCGCTTTTAAGACGCAACGTGTTTCATAATAGCCGTCGTATTTTCTTACGGGCGGATCGGGAATCGGAACCGTTTCGGCTTTAACAATGGGATATTTGGAAATTAAAGCGTTGCCGTACGGTCTTGACGAACCGAAGTCGATTGCTTTTGCAAAGTAATAATGTTCGAGTCCCGAAAGTTTTGCAAGTTCCGCCGCCTGGTCGGCATAATCGGCGCATTTTCCTTTGGAGCGCATTTCCTGCAAGCCCACAAGATCCGCGCCGCATTGGCGTATTGCTTTCGCCATAATTTCGAAGTCTATTTTTTGTTCGACATAGTTCAAACAATGCTGTGTGTTAAAGGTCATTATTTTCATTTTTGTTTCCTCCGTAATTAAATTTAGGTTTCCGAAACTATTATACCACATCTGTGCGCAAAAATCAAGAGGAATTGCGGCGGTATTGAGATTTCGCCGTTTGCGAACGGCGACCAAAGGCACCGCCTTTGGAAACTGCCCGCTTTTTGAAAAAAGCGGGTCAAAAACTTTTCTTATGGGGTAGGGAAATTTTTTTGAGATTTGTGGGAAGTTTTGATTTTGGCGGGGTGTTCGGGGCGTCGTAGTTGTGTTTTTAGGTTGGCGTTTATGGGGGAATTTGGAATTTTTTCGGCGGTTAATTTTTAAGTTGGAAGCGGTTGCTGTTCGGTTAAACCGCAAAACCCGACCTCACCGCCGCAACCACAAAAAATCCCCGTTCAAAAGGAAAGTTTTTTGTCCAACTTTTTTTCTAAGCACCGTATGTCGGTGCTTTAAAGTTGGTGAGGTCAAGGGCGCAAAGCCCTTGGTCGCCGTCCGCAGACGGCGAAATTCCCCTTATGCGTAAAGGAATTTGTGACGGCAAAAATTAAGCCGCAACGAGGCGGCGTTGCGGCTTAATTTAATTTTTGGTTATTGTGATTTTTCTTTCGTTATCCGAAAGGCGTTCGAACACTATGTTATATCTTTCTTCGGGGAGGTCTTGGGGAATCATTTCGCACCATTCGGCGGCGACTATTCCTTCTCTGTCGAGATAATCGTAAAAACCGGTTGAATATAAATCTTCGCTGTCGGTTATGCGGTACATATCGAAATGGTATATATTAAGTTTACCCGTATATTCGTTTACAAGCGCAAAAGTGGGGCTGGTAACTCTTACTTCCGGGCAAAGAACGGACGCGAGCCCTCGGACAAAATTTGTTTTTCCCATGCCGAGCCCGCCGAAAAAAGCCAAAAAATCGCCGGACTTCAGCTTGGCGGCAAGCTTTTTTGCTATTTCCTCGGTTTCTTGGGGGCTGTGAGATATATATGTTTCCGTCATAATGAAAATCCTTTCCGAATTACTGTATGTTATATGATATTATACGGCTTGGGGAAGATTTTGTCAAGCCCCTTTGCGGTTTCGGCGCGGATTTTGTATTAAAACAGGTGCGAAACAAAAATTTCCAATCCGATGAAAATAAGAATTGCGCCGCCGAGAATATCCGCTTTGCCCGCAAGTTTTGTTCCCACCTTTTTTCCGAGCGTCAGTCCCGTAAAGCAAATTAAAAAAGTCGTTATGCCGATTAAAAGACATGCCGCAACGGCTTTCGTAAGGCTGTAATCGGAAATTGTAAATCCTACGGAAAGCGCGTCGATGGACGTTGCCACGCCCTGAATGAGGAGAGCTTTTATTCCCACTGCGTTGCCCGTTTCGTCCGAGTCGCCGTTTTTTATGCCTTCATACAACATTTTCCCGCCGATATAGCCCAACAATATCAAAGCTATCCACGGAATGAGGCGTTCGAACGTTTTGAACGCTTGGGCGACGGTTGAAACGCAAATCCAACCTATTAGGGGCATTATAATTTGGAATCCCGCAAATACGCCCGCAACCCCGCACATTTTGCTTTTTTTCATATGCGGTTCGTTAAGTCCGTTGGCAAGCGAAACTGAAAATGCGTCCATTGCAAGTCCCACGCCCAACAATATGCTGTTAAAAAAGAAAGTAAAACCGAAATTCATTTTTATTCCTCCGATATTTTATGTATTTTATAAATCAAATTACAAACTGAAACATACAAAAAGCCGCATAGATTGCAAGCAGCGTTATGCCCTGCCAACGTTTAAATTTTTTTGTTGCCAATGCGGGAACGGTCAGAATGAGCATTACGGTTATCATCAGCGGAATGTCGAGCGCCAACGAGGAATTATACCCGAAAAGAGTTTTCCCCACGGGGACTTTGAACGGAGCAAGCGAAACCGAAATGCCGGATACAAGCACCAGATTAAAAACGTTTGCGCCTATTACGTTGCCTATGCCGAGCAAGGCGCGTCCTTTTCGCAGCGACGTTATTGTTGTTATGAGTTCGGGAAGCGACGTTCCGAGCGCAACAAAGGTAAGCGAAATTACCGTTTGCGGTACACCCAGGCGTTGGGCTATTGCCGTGCCGTTATCCACAAGCAAATTCGCTCCCAAAGCTATGACCGCCGCACCCGCCGCAAGCATTATTGAATTTACCGTTAAGGAACGATTTTTTACGTCTGTTTTTTCGGATTGAGATTGAACCTTTTGATTTGATTCCGAATGAGATTGTTTATGAGTGCGAGATTCGGATTGCGGTTCGAATTCGGATTGGGCGACGGATTCCGAATTAAGCTCCTGCGGATTTTTGAAGCCGTGGCGAATGTTTAATACCATATATAATATGAAAACGGCAAGCATTGCATAACCTACGGCTCGGGGAAATTCCCCCAAAACATATGCCGCCGCACAATAGATTGCCGCCGAAGCGAAAAAGAAAAACACCGGCATTTTTAGGGTTTTAATATTTATTGCGCCCGGGTTGCACGCAACGGAAAGCGCGGCGATTAGGGCTGTGTTGCATATGATTGAGCCTATGGCGTTGCCGTATGCCATAGCTCCGTTGCCCGAAAGAGCTCCGGCGGCC
>CAZJCI010000021.1:9687-16068 GCA_964544455.1 uncultured Oscillospiraceae bacterium | reverse complement strand
TTTAGCATAAGTGGAAAGATAGGAAATAAGACCGATGTTCGGACCTTCCGGCGTTTCGATCGGGCACATTCTGCCGTAATGCGTATAATGTACGTCACGAACTTCAAACGACGCCCTGTCTCTCGAAAGACCGCCGGGACCGAGTGCGGAAAGTCTTCTTTTGTGAGTAAGTTCCGCCAAAGGATTGGATTGGTCCATAAACTGCGAAAGGGGAGAAGAACCGAAAAATTCTTTAATTGCCGAAACAATGGGACGGATATTAATAAGGTTTTGAACCTTCATATTATCCTGATCCTGCATTGTCATTCTTTCTTTAACGATTTTATCCATTCTGGAAAAACCGATTCTCATTTGATTCTGAAGCAGTTCCCCAACGCAACGCAGTCTCCTGTTGCCCAAATGGTCAATATCGTCAACCGAACCCGAATTATGCACAAGGCAAAGCAAATAGTTCACCGTTGCAAAAATATCTTCCTTTGTAATGTGTCTGGGAATAAGCTCGTCTCGTCTCAATTCAAACTGATCCAAAAAGTCGGTTTCGTTGTCCGTTGCAAGCAGAATTTCTCTAAGTACCGAACCCGTAACTTTTTCCGTAATTTCAAGCGAAGAAAGGTCATATTCCTTTGGAATAACTCCATCTTCAAGTTCAAAAATATCGCACGCACCGTTTGTAAATACCTTAAATTCAACCGGGTCGGTGTTAATTTCCTGCGACATAATATAAACTTCGCTCACGCCGGACTTTTCAATTCTTTCGGATTCCTCTTTTGTAAGAATGTGCCCCGCTTCGCAAAGCAATTCTCCCGTAAAAGGCGAAAATACGTCTCTCGAAAGTTCAAACCCGCAAATTCTTTTTGCAATGGAAAGTTTTTTGTTAAACTTATAACGTCCGACTGCGGAAATGTCATAGCGTTTCGGGTCGAAAAACAGGTTGCGAATAAGAATTTCCGCACTGTCCACAAGCGGCGGATCGCCCGGACGAAGCTTTTTATAAATTTCCTTCAACGCTTCTTCTCTCGGCGTTGTGCCGTTTTTAAGAGCGTCCGTTTCGCTGGTGTCTTTCTTAAGAGTTTCAAGAATTTTAACGTCGTTGCCGAACGTTGCGATAATATCGTCATCTCGCGAAAGATTGTCCTCGCCCACACCCAACGCTCTCATAAGAACCGTAACGGGGAGTTTTCTGTTTTTATCTATTCTTACATAAAAAATATCGTTTGCGTCGGTTTCATATTCCAACCACGCACCTCTGTAAGGAATAACCGTTGTCGCAAAAGTTTTTTTGTCGGATTTATCCGTCAGCGATTCGTAATATATACCCGGCGAACGAACAATCTGCGAAACAATAACTCTTTCCGCACCGTTAATAACAAAAGTTCCGGTGTCCGTCATAAGCGGAATATCGCCCATAAACACCTTGGATTCGGTAACTTCGCCGGTAATTTTGTTGGAAAGTCTTACTTTAACTTCAAGGGGTGCTGCATAGTTAACGTCACGTTCCTTACATTCTTCCACCGGATATTTTGCCTTTGCGCCTATTGAATAATCAATAAATTCAATGTTAAGGTTTCCGGAATAGTCAACAAGAGGAGAAACGTCTTCAAGAACTTCTCGCAATCCCTCTTTCAAAAACCAATCGAAAGAATCCTTTTGCACCTCAATAAGGTTCGGCATTTCGAGCAGTTCGTTGATTTTGGAAAAGCTCTGTCTTACGGTTTTTCCGAGTTTTACGGGTTTTACCATAATTAGCAATCACACTCCTTAATATTTGAGTCTTTATAATTTCCTCTTCTGAGCTTCGCATAAATTTATGCGCACCGCAAAGCCTATTTCCGCAACAAATATTTTCTTGCTTTTTGTCAAAAGAAAAAGAAGCCGCATTTCAACAGTGCACAATATTAGCGATTATAATGCATTATAGAATTATACCACCTTTTACAAGCCTTGTCAAGCGATATTAACATATTTTATCAATTTATTTACACAAAAAGCAAAAACTCCCCAAAAGTCCAAAAAAAGCCTCCCCAAACTCAGTGTTTGGGGAAGCCCTAAACGTCAGACTTGCAAATAACCTAACAGATAATAACAATCGAACTGCAATAACTCATTCGTCTGTATTAATATCTTATTTTGTACTGCTTTCATTTGAAAATGAAACTGTAATCGATGTGGAATCTTTGCCGTAATTTTTCTTAATAATCGCAAGGTCTTCAACGTTGATTATTGCATTGCCGTCGTTGTCGGCGTCTTCGTTAATGTTCACGTTGTGTTTAAACTCTTCGTCGGCGTCGGCGTCAAAAGCACGAATAACTCTTACAAAGTCGGACAAAGTAACCTCACTGTCGCCATAGTCTGCGTCTTTTTTGCTCTTAATATCTCCCGCCATAAGCGTAGCGGAAATATTTGTTTCGGCGGAAAGAACAATGTTTTCTTTTAACGCGCCCACATAACCGTTCTTCGCAATGAAAACGCTCACCGTTTCGCCGACTCTAAAGTAATCGTCAACCACTTTGGTGATATTCTTTTCGGTGTTGTTAACATCGTCAAACTTATATGCTCTTGATCCAATCTTATTGGCAATTATAATAGAACCTATATTCGTTTTTGTTGCGCCAAGTTTTTCGGGAAGTTCAATATTAAATGTAATTTTTGCTTTTTCCGCACTCTTTTCGGTGCTGATAAGGTCGCCGTAATATACCTTTGCATATTTCACGTCATATCTGTCGTTTTCCGAAGGAACCGCAACAAGATAGTTCTTTCCGTCAAAACAGCCTTCATAAACGTTTTCAATAGAAATATTTTCGGCAAATGCATTTTCCGGAACAAACTCACTGCTTGCGTCTTTCACAGTAAAATTAAGGGTTAAAATTTCAACGTCGTTTTGCGTTGCGTCAATAACGCCTTCCGTTGCATACCACTGCGAAACAAAGAAACCGCTTTCATTTAATTTCAATATCGGTAATTCGTCTTCATCAAGCATGGATTGTGCAACTCCGCCCGCAGTGTTAAAGGAGTAATTGTTTAACGAAAGGTAGTTGTCGTTATAAACAATACCGAAAGTACCGCTGTTAAATTTGCCGTTTGCAATTGATACTTTAAGGGTATATGTGGAATTAAGCTTATCCCATTCGCCGTTAAGGTGATAATAAGGCTTTTCGTAGTCCTCAACATAAACGGGAAGCAACAAAATTTCGTCTTTTACATATTCCGTAATTGTAATGCTTCCGTACACAGTTTTATATTTTCCGTCTTCGGAAGCAAATTCTCCGCTGAATCTAAGTCCGTCTTCCGCATTTGCGGCAGCCTCTTTATAAACATCGGCGTCTGCCGTAACCGTTGCGGTATAGTTATTGTCCTTGCTAAGAGTTGCTTTCATTTCAGTGTCTTTGCACTTAAAGGAAATTTCAACGCCAACTCTTTCGTCGGTATAATCAACGCTGTAAACGCCCGCTTCAAGCGCAATAACAACCGAAGTTTCGTCGGCATAAAGTTCTGCGTCGGATTTGCCGTCGGCAACGCTGTATTTCGATGTATTGCCCTCGTCGTCGGTTATAACAACATATTTCTTTGCGGTTGTAAACTTAAATTCGTCTGCCTTGTCCGTAAAGTCCGCGCGTCCGTTTGCGGAAGAATTAATCCGCCAATATCCGCCCACGGGCGTAATGTCCGCCGAAAATTCCGTACCGTCGGGATTTGTTGTTTTGTCTTCGGCGTTTTTGCAAATAAAATCGGGCATATCCAATTCAATGCCGTTGTTTGCAATAACCGCAAAGTTGCCGTTAATTGCGCTTATGCTTCTGAATTCAATTTTCGTCGGTTTTGCTTCAAACAACAATTTTGCGTTGTCAATTGCGCCGTATGTAAATCGGTCAACGTTTTCGCTCGTCACTTTGCGTATATCGTTGCCAACAAACACGGGACCTGTGCCGCCGTAATATTCAAAGTCAACGCTGAACGGCTTGTCCGTACCGTTTTTGCCGCCAAGGAAAAGCTGTCCCCATGCGCCGCTTCTGACAATAACTTTTTTGCCAAAGTGGTTCGCACCGTATTCGCCGCCCATACGCAACTTAAGGGTTGTATATTTCGAACCGTCGTCTGTGGCAACCGTAATTCCCTCGCCGAATTCAACTTCGGTGCCGTTAAAGTTCAAATATCTGTATGCGTTTTGGGATTGTCCATTGTATGAATGTTCCTGAGCGATTACAAGGTTTTCAAATTTAATTTTTCCCGTTGTGTCGGCAGTGGTTTGCAAAGTTATTTGATCTCCCAAAATAAGCTTGCCGTCATCATATGTTGTTTCGTCGTCTTTGTTTGTAATAACAACTTCGCCGTTGCCCATTGCTACGCCGGCAAACGCAACGTCGCCCTTAATAACAATGGTGCCGCCGTTATCCTTAACTGTGTTCCAAGCCGAAACAAAGTCGTTCATAGCGGTTTCGGCGGTAAGACCGTTACCGTTTGTTCCCGAAGTACCGTCAAGGAATACCTTGTCAATATTGTTCCAAATTGCGTAGTAAGTTTTGTTTTCCGTTGCCGTAACGTTTGTAAAATCAACCGCGGTTTTACCGTCGGGAGTTTCTGCCCAGCCTCCAAAAACAAAGCCGGATTTTTGATATTCGGTTTCGGGAGGAACAACAGCCTCGTCGGGCTTGAAATCAATTACTCGTATGTCGTTATTTCCGTTTTGCGGGTCAAACTTTATTTCGTAAAAAAGCGGAGCAATTTTAATTTCCGCAGCTTCGGAAGCAAGCAAAGAATCCGTAGCCGCATATCTCACAAGATATGTTCCCGCAGTAAGTTCTCCAAGCGTACCGCTTGCGGGGCAAGCGGTCCAGGTTTTGCCGCCGTCGGCGGAATATTCCATATCCGCATTAAGTCCCGAAATTGTTCCCCATTCGAACTCGCCGATTGTGTTCGGAATCTGTTTCAAATCCGTTTTAACAAGGTCAACCGGTCTGTATTGCTTAAATTCTTCAACGTCCGTAAGTCCCACAAATTCGGCAACATAAAGTTTGTCGTCCGTAAAGTCCTTACCGGATTTTCCGCTACCCATAAGATAGTAGTGCTGTTGTGCGGCTTTACCGTAAAGATTTGCAACTGAATCGGGCTTTACAAAATAAACATATTCCCATCTGTTGCCCTTAAGTTCGCCCGTGGCGGTAACAAACTCCGTACCGGAGTTGCTAAGTTTGTGGAAAGTTCCCGTATAAGCAGAGCTGTAATTTCTTTCCGCAAAAACGGGTTTAACGCTACCGTTGTCAAATTCTCCGTCTTCGCCTTTGTCATAATAAATCAAAAAGCGGTAAGCGTCATATGTTTCAAAGTCGTGATTGGGGAAAGAACCCTCCAAAGCCGCGCTTCTTTGGTCGGTATAAATATCCGAAGGTTTTCCCGTCATAGCCGTGCCGATAACGTCGGTTCTGGAAGAATAAACGGGAATAACCTCGTTCACGTTTTCAATTTCGTGCGCTTGAGTACCAACCGTCACCGTAACGCCCAAACCGCGGGAAACGTCAACTTTTGTTCCGTCTTTTGTATAAGAAGAACTTCCCGCAACACCCACGGAGGGAGTTGTCGCCTTTTTGTTTCCGGGATTTTTTGCCACTTCGAATTTAACGGTAATATCTCTGGAGTTCTTGCCGTTTATAACGGTAATTTTTCCGTTTTCGTCAAGCGAATCGGGAGCTGTATATTCAGCCGAACCAACCGTCGCCGTGGGAACAATGTCCGGCATAACGCCCAATTTCTCAAGCTTTTCCCAACCGTAGGGAAGTTTAACCGTAATTTCTTCAGCGTTGGCAAAATCGCTCACACCGTATTTTGCGGCGTCCGTCAAGTTAATTTTAAGGTCGGAAAGCGAAAGAACCGCCCCCGTGCCTTCGGGTTGCCAAACTGCATAATAGGATGCGTCTTCCGTGGGAACCGCCAATTCTTCGTGATTAACAAAACTCTTTCCGTCCTCGCTTGCGGACCAATATGCAAGCTCCTCATGGTCGGGAGCGGTCACTTTGGGAAATTTCACCGTACCTTTGTTATATTTTCCGGAAGCAACTTCATTAACAATAGCGTCTTCGCCGTTGTTCGGATAAAACGTAAGTTTGATTTTCGGCGCGCTCACTGCGCTTGCAAAATCAAACGCCTGCGCTTCTTCAAGGCTTTCAAACACGCCCATTGCCGCAACGTCTTCAAAAACGTCGGTTGTTCCGTCGTCTTTGTAAAGCTGGTTTGCTTGCTTTTTGTTACCCATCAAATAAAAACCTATTTGATATAAACCGTTGGCGGAAAGCTTATCAATTGCGGTTTGCGGATAGTTGTTTTCGCCGCTGTAAGCCGTTATGTTTTCTTTGGAAAAACAAAAATAAACCGTTTGCCATTCGCCGTTGG
>CAZJCI010000021.1:5510-9587 GCA_964544455.1 uncultured Oscillospiraceae bacterium | reverse complement strand
TTGGAAAATGCGAGAATAAGCCGTTCCGTCAAAACTGTTTGTGCGGCAATAAAGAGCAAAAGTAATGCCCTCCGCAAAAGTCACATCGCCTCTGCCAAGGCAAACGTTAACATAGGGGACTTTTTCTCTGTCCTTTTTCGGAACATTGTGAGCATAAATAACGTCGTTTTCGGCGTCATACACATTGTCCGTACACGCGCAGTGTTCGTCCCACAAACCGTTTTTGGAAGAAAGCCGCATAAACAAATACTCGTTTTCATCCGCGCTTGCCGCAAAAGTAAAGCTCATAACCGAAGCAACCGTCAGTATGCTGAGCAGTGCGGCAACAATTCTTTTGATTTTCATAAAAAACCTCCTAAAAAATTTTTTTGTGAGATTAAACATAATTCATATTCTCACACAAATACAGTATATCACAAAATGAGAATTTGTCAATAGGATTTGGACAAAAAATGTTTTTTTTTTTGCCAAAAATTAAATAATTATTATTGTTTTTGCATATTTCAAAAAGCTTGACAACAAAAAAATATTCCGAAGCCGCAAAGCCTCGGAATATTTTCGGTTAAAATTCTGTTTTACAAAATCCTATTTAACAAAAACCGTAATTTCGCCGTTTTCGCCGATTGCGTCAAAGGATTTTTCCGCATTATAATCGTATGCGTAGTTTACGTTGTTATATACGCCAAGTTTTGCGCCGAACGTCTGCACATAAACGTTTCCGGAAAGCTTGCCCAACCATTCGGGTTTTGCGGCGTTAATTTCAAACAAACTGCTTGTGCTCTTAAAGAACACGTTGTTTTTAATGTCATATCCGTTCGAGGGATTGTCGTTTCCCGCGCACTTAATGCCCGCCGCGGTTGTTCCGTCCGTCGCGTGTTGCGGAAGTCCTTTTCCGATATCCAAAAAGTAGTTGTTTTCAATGCGCATATTTTCAATGGAATATGTGTTGTCCTTGGAATTTTTGCTCAGGAACAGTTCAATCGGATATTTTGTGTTTTTAATAACGTTACCGAAGAATTTTGAATTTTTAAAAGCGATTTCGCCGCCGTCGTCGGATTTATATTGATTCGTAATCGCCGCGTCGTAAACTTGGTTAATATAGTTGTTATAAACGTTAAAGTTATCGGAAGAACCCCAAATTTCAATTGCGTTGCCGAACAGCGTGGGGAAGCCGTTGGAATATCCCTGAATACCGCCGCCGATGTGTTCAAACACACAGTTTCGGACAGTCAAATTCGGGCAGTTACCCGAAGAAATGCCGTGCGCCCCCGTGTTCCTAATATCCAAATTGTCAATCGTAACGCCGCTCATACAAACAATGGCATGGTCTCTCACCGCAAATTCAACGGAATCGAATATTTCGCCGGGGTTGCCGTTGTCCGATCTCAAATAAAGAGTTCCGTAACAGTCGGTTTGTTCAACGTTTGGCGTTGTGCCCGCCTTGGTGTAGTCCAGCTGAACAAAATCCAAATTTTTTGTAAGGTGAGTTTTGGGGTTAAATTCGTTGCTTGTGTTTTTAACAAAATATTTTCCGCCCGTAAACGTGGGAGTGTGCTTAAAAGCAAGATATTCTCCGCCGTTAATAACCAGCGTGCCGCAGTCCATAACGTTTCCGTTATATTTCCAAATGTTGGAAGTTCCGTCCACAGCCGTCCAAAGCGAAGCGTCCGCACCGTCCGAAGGCGACCTGTTAAGAATAGGTTTCGCCCCCTCGCCGTATGCCGAATATGTCACGCCGGGCTTTGTCCAAAGTTTTTCGCCTCTCCATTCTCCGCCTCGCTCGAAAAGAACAACGTCGCCCGCTTTAAGCTTCCCATCTTCCGCACCGATATGACCGACAGTTTTTTTTGCTTTTTCCGGCGAAAGACCGTCGTTTTTATCGTCGCCGTTCGGCGAAACATACCAAATTCTGCCGCCCTCGCCAAGCGTATATTCGCTTTCCGTGTTTTTAATGGATTCTTCCAGCTTTTCCGCGCCGTATTCAATTGCTTCATAAACCTTGTCCGTGGAAGTTTGCGCTTTTGCATAGTTAATAAATTCCGTCGCCGAAATGTCAAGCAAGTCCATTTCGCTCTTAACCGTCACGGCTTTTCCCGCTTTTTCGGGATAAGCGGAAGCTTCAATCTGCGCCGCCGCCCAATGCTCGCCAACGTCCGTAAACGAATATTCTTCGGCTTTCACTTCTTTTCTGCCCAAAAAGCGGTTAATAACCGTAACGGCTTCCGCTCTTGTGATTTCGCCGTCCGGCTTAAAAGAATACGTGCCGTCCTCGTTTTCGTAACCGTTCACAACTCCGTTGGAAGCCGCCCAGCGAATCGAATCGAAAAGTTCGTGCTTTTCGTCGACGTCCGAAAATTCAACGTTCTTAAAAGTCCCTTTGCCCATGTTAAAAAGAATTTCAACGAATTCGGCTCTTGTAATGTTCTTTTCAGCGGCAAATTCGCCCTCAAAGTGTTCCAAATATCCCGCGTTTTCAAGAACCGCCACGGCGTTATAATACCATTTGTCTTCCGTAACGTCCTCATAATCGCTCAAAAGCCCCGTCTGTTCGGACGCACCCTTAAGCAACCTCGAAATAATCGTCACCGCTTCCGCTCTCGTTATTTTACCGTTCGGTTTAAACGAATAAGTTCCGTCGCCGTTTTCATATCCGGTAATATATTTCGCTTCCGTGTCCGTTTCATAGTCGATTTTTTCCGTTGGGAAAAGAACCTTGTCAAAGTTGTTCATAATGTCCCCGCTGATTTCGCCGGAAAACTTTCTCAGGTCAAGCGTCCTTGTACCCAAAACTTTCGCATGGTCGGAACCGTCCGAACCCGAAAGATTTGTGCAGTTGGTAAAATCGCCGCCGTAAATTTTAATGGTGGTGTTTCCCGTAATTTCTCCGGGCGAATCTTTAATATAAGAGTTGTTGCCGCCCTGAATGCCGTTCACAAACGTGCCGCCGTAAATTTCAATAAGCGTGTTTCCGTTAACGTTTCTGTTTGCCGTTCCGCCCACAATGTGATAAAAAGTTCCGCTGCGCAAAATAATGTGCGTATCGCCGTTAATTTCGTTGGTATCTCCGCCGCCTCGAATACTCATATAGCAACCCACGTTTTCGCCTTTTGTAACTGTAACGCCCGTGCCGATTTCAAGAGTGTGTCCCATTGCCAAAATATAAATGCTGTTGGCGTTTACTTTCCAGTTAATGTTTTCAATGGTAGTATCCCCGCCGATACACCATGTTTTTGAATAAACAAAAGTCGAAGTTCCGTCGTAGCCGGAAAGAGTGACGTGCCCTCTGTTTTCTTTTTCCGCAAAACCGGTTGTATGGTCGTATGTACCCACAATTTTAATGCTTCCGCCGTCTTTTCCCAAAAGCTCAATAGCTTTAGGAAGAGTTGCAACGGGAGAGGAAACGTCCTCGCCGTCGTTTTCGTCGTTACCGTTATCGCTCGAAAGATAAATAGTTTTTTCTTCGGTTTTTTCAATATCCGAACCGTCCTGTTCGGAAAGTACGTTTAAGCGCAAAGAAATGGATTTTTCTTCGCCGTTCAAAGTTTCATCGGCGTTGCCGTCGGCAAAAGTGCAAATATTTCCCGTACTCGAAGCAAGCAAAAGAGCCGCCAAAACAGCCGTAAGCATTTTTTTTGAGTTCATAATAATATAACCGTCCTTTCGTTTGAGTATAATTCTACTATGATGTTATATTATAGCACAAAACTTTTAATTTTGTAAATAGGATATTTTGCTAAATTACAAAATTCACACTCACACAGTCAAATTCTATATTTTAAACAAATTCTCACCGAGGCATATGGTCACATTTCACAATATGTTTTGTCAAACCGCCCATAACTCCGTTCCAACCAAACCGCCCCGCCGAAACAACCGCACACGCCGCAAAGCCGAAAAAAGTCACCAATTCCCCTCGAACCGCCCGAAAATCCGCTCCAACCAAACCGCCCCGCCGAAACAGCCATCCACACCGCAAAGCCGAAAAAAGTCACCAACTCCCATCGAACCGCCCGAAAATCCACTCCAACCAAACCGCCCCGCCGAAACAACCGCACACGCCGCAAAGCCGAAAAAAGT
>CAZJCI010000021.1:0-5410 GCA_964544455.1 uncultured Oscillospiraceae bacterium | reverse complement strand
CCAACCAAACCGCCCCGCCGAAACAACCGCACACGCCGCAAAGCCGAAAAAAGTCCCTACCCTCCCGAACCGACCGCAAGCCCACCACAACCGAACAGTTCAGCTCTCAACCGCCGCTCATCAAAAAATCGTAAAATCAAATACAAAACGAATCAAAATCAACACCAAACAAACTGCGCCGCACAAAGCATAAGCTCACAAAAAAACTTTAAATCAGCACATTTTACATTTTATATATTGCGATACAAACAAATACCCGCAAATAAAAACCAACGAAACGTTATACCCCGAAATATAAAGCGCAAACAGCGCAAAAACGCACAACGCTCCGAACCCCACCGTCGAAATATATGCAAAAATTTTATAAGCAACCGCAACGTCGAATTTGCTCAAAAGCAAAGCAAAAACAATTCTTCCGCCGTCCAGCCCCCTAACCGGAAAGAAATTAACCAAAAAGAAAAGAAAATTCGAAACGCACGACGAAAAAACATAAATACCGCCATAGCATCGCCACAAAACATAACAAATTGCGGAAACAGCCAAACTTACCAACGGACCGCACGCCGCAATAAAAGCTTCCTCTCGGCAGGAAATTTCGGAAATGTCCGCGCATATGTCCGCGCCGAATGGATAAACGGATATTTTCGCAACGGAAACTCCGCAAAGCTTCATTGCCCCAACGTGAGCCGCCTCATGAAAAATCGCACCCAAAACGGCGATAAAAAAGAAAACGGCGTCATCGGAAATCGCCGTAACCGCAAACAGTACCAACGCAAACGCACTGATGTAAATTTTACTCTTAAAAAGTCGAATCACCGTCCGTCACCTGCCGTCTTCCAAAATTCAACATATTTCGCATATTTCTCCAAAACGCAGCGAACACTGTACGAACACTGATAATCGTCGCCGCCGAAAGAACCCGCGTCGCAACTTTGCGTTAAATTCATATATTTCAGCGAAATAACAAAAGCCAACGCCAAAATAACCTGTAAAGTCTGAAAAAACAGCTTTCTGAAATTATTCATTTGCATTTTCCTTTCAAAAGGCAAAAAATAAGCCGAATATACCTTTAAAAGTATATTCGGCAATTTGCCGCTTGAGAACTCAATTCAAATTCTTTACCGTGCCCTATCTTTCGCAATCAAAAGCCGCCGTTTGAGCCAGTACCGCCAATTCCGCACTATAAAATGCGTGTTCCTGCGACATTGCGTTTTCCGTTCCGTTAAGGCAATCCAAAATTAACTGTCCGAAATACGGAAGCCCTATTTTTCCCTGAACGCACATTTTTTCAACGCCGTCGTTTGTTGCAATAATAATGTTGGAAAAATCGTCCGATAAGCCGATGTCGGTATATTTGCGAAGTTCGATTGTTCCGTTCGTACCGCAAATTACTGTTCTTCCGTCGCCGAAAGGCTTAACTCCCAGCGGAGTAAACCAATCCACTCTGAAATATCCCGTTGCTCCGTTTGCGCCCAAAAGATTACAATCGCCGAAATCGTCGAATTCCGGATAATATTTATGAGCATAGTTGGCAATTCTCGAAGAAGTCACGGTTGCTCGGTTGTTGCCGGTGTAATAAAGAAACTGCTCTATTTGGTGACTTCCGATGTCAATCAAAATGCCGCCTTGCGTTTTACGCTTAAAAAACCATTCGCCGCGCTTTTCACCGTTGTTAAGTTTATGCGGTCCAAGTCCCATAACGTTGATAACTCTTCCTATTGCTCCTCTTTCTATAAGAGTTCCCGCAAACATTCCGCATTCGCTTCCAAGACGTTCGCCGTAATAAACGGCATATTTTCTTCCCGTCTTTTTAACCGCCGCTTTTGCGGCGTCAAGCTGTTCAAGAGTTATAAGCGGAGCTTTATCGGCAAAATAATCCTTGCCGCTTTCCATAACTTTAATTCCAAGCTTGCATCTTTCGGAGGGGATATCCGCACTTGCCACAAGTTTAATTTCGCCGTCTTCAAGTATTTCGTCAAGATTTTTCGCTACCTTTACGTTGGGATAATGCCGTAAAAAATCCGCCACAAGTTCGGAATTGCCGTCATAAACATATTTTAAATCCGCTCCCGCGGAAATAAGTCCTTCGCACATACCGTATATATGACCGTGCGCAAGTCCCACGGCGGCAAACGGAAAGTCGCCCTTTTTAACAACGGCTTTTGCCTTTGAGGGCAAAGATATCAATTCTTTGTTTATCATAAAACCGCACCTTTTCAAAATCAAAAAACAGAATGACTATATTTTTGCAAAATTTTCAAGTTCGCCCGTTTCGGAAAGAAGACGTTCGTTTTCATAACATTCGTAAAGTTTTTCGTCCAGACCGTTTAAATAAAGTCTTCCGTCAACCTCCGCAACCGCTTCCGATTTTGCGTCATAAATTTTGTTGTTATTGTGAAGGTCAGCAATAAAGCGTACCTGGGCGGACGCCGCCTTTACGCCGCAAAGAACGTCTCTTTTTCCTTGCTTAACATATTCCACACAGTCGAAAAACTTTTTGGAACGTTGTTCAAACGGGTTGCCGTAGTCAATTGTTTTTCCGTCGGAAGTTTTGCCGATAATAACGCCCTGACTTTCGCTGAACGTAACCGTGCCTTTTTCGAAAATATAATCGAATCTCGGATTAAGGTTTTCTTTTGTGGAATGAGAAACAACATAAAGTCCTTTGGCTCCGTTTGCAATGTCGAATTTAACAACCGCCGTATCGAAAGTTTCAATATCGTTTACTCTTATAAGGTCGGATTTTATGTTTTCCGCACAAGCGGCGGAGTCCACCGTGTCGCCAAGCACATAAAGTATGTTGTGTATATAGTGAGCCGTGGCGTTGTTGGCAACGCTGTCAAGTATTTTTTCTCCGTTTGAAGCGATAATCTTTCCCGCCCAACCGGTACTTCTTTTAAAATATGCCTTATCTCTGGGCCAAAGAACCATTGTTTTCATAACCAAAGGTTTGCCGTAAACGCCGTTCATAATATCCGCCTTTAAAGCCTGAATCGCATTGCTGTAAGACCACTGATAGCCTATTGCAATAAAGCCGTCGCAATCGGAAGCCGAATGTTCAAGCATCCACATATCGTCAATGTTGCCGGTAAGGGGTTTTTCGCACAAAACGCTTGAAAGATGAGAGTGACAATGACAAATTTGGTCTTTATGAAATTGTATAGGCGTTGAAATAACGCACAAATTCGGATGAATATGCGCTCTGTACATATCCCCTACATTTGAAAAATAAGGGATATTCATTGAACAAAGCCTTTCATAATGCTTTGAAGCTTTTGGAAAAGGGTCCACAAAAGCAACAATTTCAAAATCGTTTCTGCCGTTATCAACTGCTTCAAAAATATCGTCCAAAGTGAGTTCGGCAAAACCGCCTATTCCTATAATACCCACAGTTATTTTTTCCATTATAACTACCTCCCAAACAGCGGCAAACAAACTTTGCCAAAAAACGTTTATTTGTTCATTTTTTTTTATTACAATAGAATTGTAGCATAATAAAATTTATATGTATATAATTTTTTAAGTTAAAAATGTAAAATTTATTATACCGAATAAACATTTAACCGCTAAAAAGCCTATTCAATCATTTTTTGCGTTTTTTGAAAATTCGCTTTTTGGGAAAAATAAAACTGTTCGAAACAAAAAAGAACGGAGTATATATGAACGATTTCATCATTCAAAACGAAAATATCGGCACGGAAAGTCGCCGCCCCATATATTTCAATCACAAACGCACTCGAGCAAACGTTTCGGATATTAGCTTTCATTTGCACGATATGCTTGAAATATACGTTTATGTAAGCGGTGATGTGGATTTTATCATAGGCGACAGCTATAAAAGCCTGAAATACGGAGATATTCTTTTCACTTTTCCCAACGAACTTCACCGCCCCGTAATAAAAAGCGACGCCGAATATGAAAGATTCTATATAACCGTTCCCGTGGACGCATTCGACAGCTTCGATTTGTGCGAACGTTCGCCGATAGATTGTTTTCTTTCCGCAAAAAACGGAGATTCAAGAATGATAGAGCTTCCCGAAAACGAAAAAAGCTCGTTTATGCGAATTCTTACAAAAATAAGCGAATGTATTTCCAACTCGGACGGCAACAATTATCTTGCTTATTCCTATTTTTTACGCGCTCTTTATATTCTTAACACATCGCAAAACGGCATAACAATCCCGCAGGACGCAAATTTGCCGACGGTTTTGCTTGACGTTTTGGCGTTTATTTCCGAAAATTATTCCGTTTTAAGTACCGTAAGCGAAATAGCAAAACATTTTCACGTAAGCTCTTCATATTTGTCTTCTCTTTTTTCAAAGCATATGAAGGTCGGCATAAAGCAGTATTTGTGCTATAAAAAAATATCCGGAGCAAAAACAATGCTTTCAAAGGGCGCAAGCGTGACGGACGTTTGCTTTGAATGCGGCTTTAACAGCTGTTCGCATTTTATAAGCGTTTTTAAAGAAGCCACCGGACTTACTCCCAACAAATATCGAGCCATGAATACGTTGGAAGTTTAAAATTAATTTTTCCTTAAAAAAGGAACGAAAGGATTAATAATATGAGAATAATGGGCATAGATTACGGCGAATCCCGAATGGGACTTGCCATAAGCGATTTAACCGGTTTTCTTGCCGGCGGAATAGGCACGGTAAAGGTAAAAGGTATGACAAGTGCCGTGGAAGCCGCCGTAAAAGCCGCAAAGGAAAACAACGCCGAATTGATTGTTGTCGGACTTCCGATAAATATGGACGGAACTTGCGGAGAAAGAGCCGAAATATGTAAAACATTTGCCTCGTTCGTCCAAGAACAAAGCGGCATAAAAACCGTAATGTACGATGAAAGAAGAACAACCATTCTTGCCGCAAGCTTTATGGACGAAACCGGAAC
The DNA here is from genome assembly GCA_964544455.1 of uncultured Oscillospiraceae bacterium. Lineage (GTDB taxonomy): Bacteria > Bacillota > Clostridia > Oscillospirales > CAG-382 > SIG622. Next base: position 517 of record CAZJCI010000021.1, on the reverse strand, counting down.
TCACGGCAAGAAAAGAAAGGATGTCATCGACACCCTTTCCGCTCAGATAATATTGCAAAGCTATTTGGACAGAAACGGAAAAAATTTCTGAATATTCTCATAAATCCGATTCAATTTTACTGCTTTCGATTCTTTTTCGAATCATTTCCATTTTTTTGTCCAAGCGTGCGCTTTCTTCCGCACATTCACGCAAGCTGTCATGAAGTTCCGCCGCAATGTTTTCCGGCATTTTCTTTTTATAATGCATTTTATGTTCAAGGCTTGCCCAAAAATCCATGGCGATTGTTCGGAGTTGCACTTCCACTCTCATCAATCGCTTTTCTTTTTGAAGAAATATGGGAGTTTCCACAATAAGATGCAAGCTTCGGTATCCGTTTTCTTTGGGATATTTTATGTAGTCAGAAGCTTTCACAAGGCGAATGTCGTCCTGCGCCAAAAAACATTCGGCAATAGTATAAATATCGTCTGTAAAAGGACATATAACTCTGACTCCGGCAACGTCGGAAAGATTTGCTTC
>CAZJCI010000020.1:0-16174 GCA_964544455.1 uncultured Oscillospiraceae bacterium | reverse complement strand
CGTATATAAAGAGGGTATTAAAGATATAATTATTTTGGAACGTGAGGAAGCCTTGGGAGGAATACTCAAGCAGTGTATTCACAACGGTTTCGGACTTCACAAATTCGGCGAACAGCTTACCGGTCCCGAATACGCTTTGCGCTATGAAGAACAGGTGGAAAAGCTGAACATTCCGTTTCTCACGGAAACAACGGTTATCGACGTTTCGTCGGAAAGAATTATTACGGCGGTAAACAAAAAAGACGGATATTTTCAAATAAAAGCAAAAGCGATAATTCTTGCAATGGGTTGCCGAGAAAGAAGCAGAGGTGCGCTGAATATTCCCGGCGCAAGACCGGCGGGAATTTATACTGCGGGAACGGCTCAAAAGTTTGTTAATATTATGGGATATATGCCCGGAAAAAACGTTGTTATTTTGGGTTCGGGCGACATCGGGCTGATAATGGCAAGAAGAATGACGCTGGAGGGCGCAAAAGTTAAAGCCGTTTGCGAACTTATGCCCTATTCCGGCGGACTTACAAGAAACATTGTTCAGTGCCTGGAAGATTTCGAAATTCCGCTTTTGCTTTCGCATACCGTCACGGAAATACGAGGTAAGGAAAGAGTTACCGGCGTTACAATATGCGAAGTGGACGAAAACCGCAAGCCCAAACTTCAAACCGCAACAGAAATCGAATGCGACACTTTGTTGCTTTCCTGCGGACTTATTCCCGAAAACGAACTTTCGAAAAAAGCGGGAATAACGCTTGACAAAACAACCGGAGGAGCCGTGGTGGACGAAAACCGCCAAACAAACGTTGCCGGAATATTCGCCTGCGGAAACGTGCTTCACGTTCACGATTTGGTGGATTTTGTATCCGACGAAGCGGAAATTGCCGGCAAGGGAGCGGCGGATTTTATTAAAGGTCTTGAAAAAAGCGGCGGAGAAGTTACGGTTGACGCAGGTTTCGGCGTAAGATATACAGTGCCGCAAAAAATACGCCGAGGCGCAAAAACCGAGCTTTATTTCCGAACCGACGGTATATATAAAAACGTAACCGTTGAACTTTATTGCGGCGAAAAGCTTATTGCAAAGAAAAAACGCCCCAAGGTTGCGCCCGGCGAAATGGAACGTTTTGAAATAAAATCGGAATATTCGGAAAATGCGGAAACGCTTTGCGTAAAGCTAACAGCGAATTAAGGAGAATGCGTAATGATAAAAGAACTTATATGCACAAATTGCCCAATGGGGTGCTTGCTTAAAGTTGAATATGAAAACGGAAAGGTTCTTTCGGTTTCGGGAAACACGTGCAAAAACGGCATAACGTTCGGAACAAACGAAGTTCTTTGCCCAAAACGTACCCTTACAAGCGTTGTTAAAATTAAAAACAGAAACGTTATGCTTTCCGTTAAAACCGAATCGGAAGTGCCAAAGGATAAAATTTTTCAACTTATGAAAATAATCAATCAAATTTCCGTAACGGCTCCCATACGTTGCGGCGACGTTGTTGCGGAAAATATCGGAAACACGGGCGCAAACGTTGTTGCGACCAAAAACGTTAAATAAAAATTATTGCGGCGACTTCTTGATAAAAGCGTTAAATAAATTGTGAAAATTGTTAATTTAACGAAAATTTACCGTTTACTATTGACTGACGCAACCGTTTTATAGTACAATATAAAACAGAAGGAAAAAGGAGGCGCGGCATTGAACGGCAAAACCACAAATTCACGTATCGAAAAACTTAATATTTTCGGCAGTATACGGGCAAAATATATAATTACTTTCGGCTTGCTTATATCCATAGGCTTCATTTTGCTTTCCCTGATTGTAAGTTCCATGATTATGAACCGCACCGTGAACCAACGCCATCGGGCAATGGACGAAGCGGCGGAAATTGTTTGCGCCACGGTGGATAATTTGCGTATGAGCACGGGACTCGATTACGACGGCTTGTGCGACGAATATTCCGAACAGTTGCAAAACGTTATGGGCAGTCTTTCAAAAATGAACGGTTTATGCATAACTTTGACGGACAGAATAGGCAACGTAAGATTTTTTGTTTCGTCGGACGGCTTGCAACCCGAATATTCGGCGATTATGCCCAACGATTTTTCCGTTTTGTGCAAAGGCGTGGAAGATTCGTATTTGGATTACAGCAACCTTTCGGGGTTCTTTTCGGAACGTTATATAAACCACAGCAGCCCCATAACCGATAAATCGGGGAACACAGAGGGAGTCGTTCTTATAAGTACCCCCGTGGCAAACGTGGAAAACTATATGCAGGATATTATTCAAACTCTTGTTATATCTTTCATATGGATGACAATTGCGGCGATTGTTATTGCGATTTTTATAAGCGAACGAATTGTTGCGCCGCTTAAAGAACTCGAAAAAGCCGCCAAAAGCTATTCGGCGGGCAATTTCGACGTTCGGGTTCCCGAAGACGGAATGGATAACGAAGTTGCGGAACTTGCAAAAGCCTTTAACGCAATGTCGGTTGTGATTAAAGAAAAAGAAACGTTGCAAAGAAACTTTTTGGGCAACGTATCGCACGATATGCGAACGCCCATGACAAGTATTTCCGGCTTTGTGGACGGCATTTTGGACGGAACGATTCCCCCGGAAAAACACGAATACTATTTAAAAATAGTTTCTGCGGAAACGCACAGACTTTCCAGACTTGTAAATTCTTTGCTTGATATTACCAGAATTCAGTCCGGCGAAAGAAAGTTCAATAAGGCGGAATTCGATATTTGCGAACTTTTGCGGCTTGTGCTTATTTCCATGGAAGCGCAAATAGACGAAAAACGCATCGAAATAGAATTTGAACCTTGTTGCGAAAAATGTATTGTTTTTGCGGACAGCGACGGAATACATCAGGTGGCTTACAACCTTATTCACAACGCCGTGAAGTTTACGGATAACGGAGGCGCAATTCGCATAGGCGTGGATAAATACGAGGGTAAAAAATATCTTGTTTCGATATACAATACCGGCAAAGGCATAAAAAAAGAAGAGCTCCCCTATGTGTTCGACAGGTTTTATAAATCCGATCCGTCCCGAGGGTTGGACAAAAGCGGCACGGGTTTGGGGCTGTTTATTGTTAAAACCATTCTTACTTCTCACGGAGAAAAAATATGGGCGGAATCCGAAGAAAACAAATATTGTCGCTTTAATTTTACTTTAACCGCAAAAAGCCCCGCCCACGGCGGCAAACATAAAATAGGAAACGAAAATTCGGAAAAAGTTATGACGGACGATTCGGAAAATCAAGGAGAAAACGTATGATTAACGATATTGGCATAGATCTTGGAACTTCCACGGTGCTTGTTTACGTAAAGAAAAAAGGCGTGGTTATTCAGGAACCGTCCGTGGTTGTGGCGGACAAAAACAGCGGTAAGGTAATTTCCGTGGGGCAGGAAGCCGCAAAAATGCTTGGAAGAACTCCCGCGGGACTTGTGGCGGTGAATCCTTTGCGAGACGGAGTGATAAACCACTACGATATGACATATCAAATGCTAAAATACTTTATAAAAAAAGCCGTCGGCAACACTTTTTTTAAGCCGCGCATTATGGTTTGCGTTCCAAGCGGCATAACGGAAGTGGAAGAAAGGGCGGTTTGCGAAGTTACGTTGCGAGCCGGAGCAAAAAAAGTTTATTTAATCGAAGAGCCGGTTGCCGCGGCAATAGGCGCGGGACTGGATATTTCAAAACCTATGGGAAATATGGTAATAGATATCGGCGGCGGAACAACGGATATTGCCGTTATGTCGTTAAGCGACGTTGTAACTTCCGAATCCATTAAGGTTGCGGGAAACAGGCTGAACGAATCCATTGTGAAGTATATAAGAAGAAAGCACAGTATGCTGATAGGCGATTCCACTGCGGAAGAACTGAAAATCAAGCTTGGAACGGCGTGGCCTTTTTCCGAAACAAAATCCTGCGAAGTTAAGGGAAGGTGCCTTATCGAGGGACTTCCCAAAAAAGTAACCGTTACCACCAAAGAGCTTATCGAGGCAATGGACGAACCTCTCACGCAAATTGTGGACGCGGTTTGCCGAGTTATCGAAATGACGCCGCCGGAGCTTGTGGGCGATATTGCAACCGAAGGAATCGTTCTTACGGGCGGAGGCAGCAAGCTTAGAGGAATAGATAAACTTTTGGAAAAAGCGACGGGAATAAAAATCCATATTCCCGATAATCCCGCAAATTGCGTTTGCGTCGGCGCGGGACGGTCGCTGGATAATATTTCGCTTATGCCGGAGGGTGTGCTTAATATTTCCCGTACAAAAAGCATAAGATAAATATGAAGTTCCGACGGCTCTTTGCGGAGCCGCCGGCTTTTTTATTGAATCGTAAAAAAAACAGGTCGTTTTCACACAGATAACACATATATGTGATATAATACATAATTGTAAAAAACTGTTATCACAGCGGTTGAAAGGAGAATATGATGTCAACAGAAAAACTTGAAAATCCGCAAGCCGAAACGGAAAACGTCGCTTCCGATTCAAAAAACAAAAAAACTGCGGAAAAGCCGAAAAAGAAAAAGGCAAAAAAATCCGATTCCGAATCCACGCTTACGGCGGAAGAAAAAAAGCTCCGTGCCGAACAGCGTAAACGTGCGGCAAAGAAAAAACGCAAAAAAAGAATGAAAATGCTTATAATCGTTCTCATTATTTTGGCGGCGTTGGCAATTGTGGTTTGGAGATTTTTGGAAATACGCAAAAACAAGGAAGCCGAAAATACGCTTACAACCTATACGGTAAGTACCCGAACCATAACCGAAAAGCTTTCCGCAACAGGCACGCTTCAACCTGCGGATTCCTATACGGTAACGGCAAAAGTAAAAGGCGACGTGCTTGAATCCTATTTTGAAGAGGGCGACGAAGTGGAAAAAGGCGCAGTGCTTTACGTTATAGATTCAAGCGATATGGACAGCACCATTCGCCAACGGGAAATTAATTTGGAAACAGCCCAAGAAAACTACGACGATTACATAAGCAACCGCAAAGAGCTGGAACTAACCTCCAACCTTAACGGCTATGTTAAAAAGCTTTATGTCGAAGTGGGCGATAACGTTGCCAAAGGTCAAACAATCGCCGATATAATAGATAACGACACAATGCTGATAGACGTTCCGTTTTTCGAAGTGGATGTAAACTCAATGCGAGTCGGCGATATGATAACGCTGACAATTGTGGGTTCGGACGAAACGGTTAAAGGCAATATAAGCGAAATTTCCAACATAACCGGCGTAAGCGCATATAACGTTCCCACCCGAGAAGTTACCGTCAAGGTAAACAACCCCGGCGGAATTACCAAAGGCACAACCGCAACCGCAATATACGGAAACAACGCCGATATAAGCGGAGCCCAAGCTTGCGAATTTTATTATAACGTCGAAGACGTCCTTAAAGCCGATTACGGCGGAGAAATAAAAACGCTTAACATAAAAGAAGGCTCAAGCGTGCGAAGCGGTCAAACAATAATTGTGTTCGACAGCGAAGATTTGGACAAACAAATTAAAAACGCCGACAGAAATTTGGAAACGGCTCAAACAAACTATAACGACGCCGTGGAAAGCAAAGACGATTATACAATTACCGCGCCGATTAAAGGAACGGTGGTGGAAAAAGGCTATAACGTCGGCGAAAGTATCGACGTAACGTCGGGTAACCAAACAGTTGCGATAATATACGATTTATCGTCTTTGGAATTTGAAATGAGCATAGACGAACTCGATATTCTTTCAATACAAAAAGGTCAGGAAGTAACCGTTACAAGCGACGCATACGCAGGTCAAACCTTTGTAGGCGAAGTAACCAAAATTTCCAAGGTCGGCTCCACAAACAGCGGAACAACCGTTTATCCCGTAACCGTAACCATTACGGACGAACAAGCTCTTGAAGTCTTGTTGCCCGGAATGAATATCGACGCGGAAATAATCATAAACAGAGTGGAAAACGTGCTTGCCGTTCCCACGGGCGCGCTTGCAAGGGGCAATACCGTTAAGGTAATCAAAAACAAAGACGTTGTCACAACTCCCGAAGCAAACGGCAAAAACGGCAAATCCGAAAATATGCCTAAGCTTGACGGCGAAAATCAACCCAACGGTTCGGAAATGCCCGATATGAACGGTATGCCCGAAATGCCCGAAGGTTCGGAAATGCCCGACACCCCCGAAAACGGCGTCGAAAAACGTGCGGAAAATATGCCGGATTTTTCAAAATCGGTTTACGGAACAGCCCCCGGCGATACCGAATATGAAACCGTTAAGGTTGAAACCGGCGTAAGCGACGACGATTACATAGAAATCGTTTCCGGACTTGAAGAAGGCGATATTATTATTATCGAACAAAACCAAGCGTCCTCCTCAAGCGCAATGTCCGGAATGATGGGTATGGGCGGCGGAATGCCCGGCGGTAATATGGGCGGCGGCGGAATGCCCGGAGGCGGAGGTATGCCCGGCGGCGGTAATATGGGCGGCGGCGGAAACCGTGGCGGCAACGGCGGCGGAATGCCCGGCGGAAGATAAGGAGAAGCCGACCTATGATAACGCTGAAAGACGTATATAAAATATATTATATGGGCGATAACGAAGTCCGAGCCGCCGACGGAATAAACATACACATAAACAAAGGCGAATTTGTTGCCATAGTCGGACAGTCGGGCTCGGGCAAATCCACAATAATGAACATTATCGGCTGTTTGGACACACCCACCGAAGGCACCTATATGCTTAACGGAATAGACGTTTCCACAATGGACGAAAACGAACTTTCCGAAATAAGAAACAGAATGTTGGGATTCATATTTCAGCAATATAACCTAATTCCAAAACTGACCGTGCAGGAAAACGTGGAACTTCCGCTTCTTTATGCGGGAGTTTCACCGGAAGAACGCCACGAAAGGGCAAAATATCAGCTCAAACGAGTGGGACTCGAGGGAAAAGAAAAAAACTATCCCGCACAGCTTTCCGGCGGTCAACAGCAACGTGTTTCCATTGCCCGAGCTCTTGCGGGCGATCCGTCCGTAATTCTTGCCGACGAACCCACCGGGGCATTGGATTCCCGAACCGGCAAAGAGGTAATGGAATTTTTAAAAAAACTGCACGAAGAGGGAAACACCATAGTCCTCATCACGCACGATAATTCCATTGCCGTAACCGCAAAAAGAATAATAAGACTTCACGACGGAAAAATCGTATACGACGGCCCCGCCGACGCGCCGGGCGCGGTTGTAAACGCAAGCTTTTCCTTTGAGGACGATCCGTTGCTTGTGCGTAAACGAGAAGAAGCAAAACGGCGAGACGAAGAATATAAAAAAGCAATGGAAAAAGGAATGTCGCAGGAGGAGTTCGAAACCTATTACGCCGCACTCACGGCAAAGGATAAAAACAACGAAGGCGAATCGGGAGGTGTGGAAAATTGAATGCGTTTCAATGCTTTGCGCTTGCGCTGAAAAGTCTTGCAACAAGTAAAATAAGAGCTCTTTTAACAATGCTCGGAATTATCATCGGCGTTGCGGCGGTTATTGTAATTATGAGCCTTGGAAACGGACTTACCACGGAAGTTTCCGACGCTTTCGACAGCATAGGCACAAACACAATTACCGTCAACATAATCGGGCGAGGCTCTTCCCGAAGCGTTTCCGCAGACGATATGTATGAAATGGCAAACGAAAATTCGGATTCCATAAAGGCAATAACCCCCACCGTTACCGTTATGGGCATTGCAAGAATAGGAAGCGAAAGCTATTCTCCCTCCGTAACGGGCGTAGGCGAAGATTATCTTACCATAAAAACTTGGGAAATGGACGAAGGACGTTTTCTTAATTACATAGATTCGGAAAAACAAAAAAGAGTTTGCGTTGTGGGCGCATATTATAATTCCACCGAAGCGTTCGACGGCGAAGCCCTTGGGCAAACAATAAAAATTAACGGCTATAACTTCACGGTTGTGGGCGTTTTGGAAAACCAAACCGACGAATGGGACGACGAAGACAGTTCCGATAATATGATTTTGGTTCCCTATACAACGGCGGCAAAACTGCTTTCCCGAACCTCCACAATTAATTCCTATACAATTCTTGCAACCGATGAAGACAGCGTTTCCTCGGCAAAGCTTGCCGTTGAAAACACTCTTTATAAAACCTTTTCCGACGACAGCGCATATACCGTTACAAGTATGGCGGAACTGCTTGACGAAGTAACCGGCATTATGGATACAATGGTTCTTGCGCTTGCGCTTATTGCGGGAATTTCACTGCTTGTCGGCGGCATAGGAATTATGAACATTATGCTTGTTTCGGTTGCGGAACGCACACGGGAAATAGGTATTCGAAAAGCCCTCGGCGCAAAACCCAAGCACATAAAAATGCAATTCGTAATCGAAGCGGGAACAACAAGTACAATAGGCGGCATAATCGGCATTGTGCTGGGATTCCTGTTTGCGCAGGTTCTGGGAAACGTTGTCGGAATGGAATGCGTTCCCACGGCGGCTTCAATTGCCGTTTCTTTCGGCGTTTCCTTGCTTATCGGCGTTGTGTTCGGCTTTTTGCCCGCAAACAAAGCCGCAAAGCTGAACCCCATAGACGCTTTGCGAAACGATTGAAAGCTTGCGCTTAATACCATAATTCGGAAAGGAAAAAATATGAAAAAGTTTATAAATACCGTTCTTTGCGTCCTAACAACGCTTACCGCCGTTGCGTTCGCATTGCCCTCGGCTTTTGCGGCAACGCCCTCCGCTTCCACAATGCCTTCGGAACAGGACATAATCAACGTTGTGGGAATACTCGAAATAATGAACGGAGATTATTACGGCAACCTTAATCTTGACAATAACGTAACAAGAGCGGAGTTTACCAAAATGGCTCTTTGCTCTTCAACGCTTAAAAATTCAATTAAAACCGGAAGTGCGGCTTCGCCCTACATCGACGTGCGGTCTTCGCATTGGGCGGCGGGCTATGTTGTTACTGCGGTGGAAAACGGCTTTATTAAAGGCTATTTGGACGGCACGTTCAAACCCGACAATCAAGTTACGCTCGAAGAAGCCGCAACCGTTATGCTCCGAGTGCTGGGCTATTCGGAACTCGACAGCGCAAACTATCCCACGGCTCAGCTTGCAAAATATGCCGAACTCGGACTCGGCAACGGCATAAGCGCGTCGCAGGGGCAGGCTCTTACCCGCCGTGAATGTATGTATTTAATATATAACACGCTTTGCGCGGAAGCCAAAAACGGTCAAACCTATTGCAACACGTTGGGTTATGCCACGGATACCAACAACCGAATCGACTATATGTCGCTCATAAGCGATAATATGGACGGCCCCGTAACCGTTTACGACGACGGCGCATATCTCAATTCCATAGGTTTTTCGCTTTCCTCCGCAACGGTTTACCGAGATAACGTCCTCTCTTCCGTTTCGGAAATAAAGCCCTACGACGTGGTTTATTACAACAAAAAAATCAAAACCCTTTGGTGTTATACCGAAAAGAAAATCGGCACGGTGGATTCCATAAACGTTTCGGGAAAAACCTCGGTTTCTTCCGACTATAAAGGCGTTTCCGCCGCCAACGACAGCGTAATTGTAAACGGAACGTCATATTCCCTCGGAAACGCCGACGTAAGATATAAATTTTCCGCCTACGGCGCGATTAAGTGCGACGATTTCGTTATGCTTATGCTGGATAAAGACGGAAAAGCGGGCGACGCCGTACTTGCCGACGAAAATATTTTTAACGCCTACGTCACCAAAACGGAAGATAAAAACTCAATTACGGACGCCACCCTTAAAGGACCGTATACGGTTACGGACGTTTCCACGCTTGCCTTGGAAATCCCGTTCGATTTGAATACCGCAAAAATTTATTACGGCTCCAAAAACATCTCCTCTTCGGAAATTGAAAAGTACGACGTATACTATTATTCCGTTCCTTTTAATTCCGTTTGGATTTATCGGGAAAAATACGTGGGAAGCGTGGATTCCGCAAACGTTTCCGGCGTGGTTTCAACCGCTTCGGATTATAAGGGTGCGGCGGCGGCTTCGGATTGCATTATTGTGGACGGAAAAACCTACGTTCTCGGTAACGACGACGTAAAACATAAATTTTCCGCATACGGCACAATTACGGTGGATAACTTCGTTTTGCTTATGATGGATAAAAACGATATGGTGGCCGACGCCGTAATCGCAACGGAGGACATCTATTCCAAATACGTCAAGGAAGAAGATAAAATTTCCGTAATGGATTCCACCCTTAAAGGACCGTATGTTGCAATCGATTCGGATTCGGTAGCCCAAAAAGTACCGTTCGATTTGGCAACCGCTTCAATATACTACGGCACAAAAAAAGTTTCCGTTTCGGACATAGAAAAATACGACGTATACTATTATTCCGAACCCTATAAGTCCGTTTGGCTTTACAGAGATACCGAAATAGGCATTGTGGATTCCGTCAACGTTTCCGGAGTAACCGCAAATTCTTCAAGATATAACGGCGTTTCCGCATCGTCCGGTTGCATTATTGTTAGCGGAAACAGCTATGTTTTGGGCAGCGATTCGGTTATATATAAATTTTCGGCATACGGAAGCTTTTCCACAGACGATTTTGTAATGCTCCTTTTGGACAAAAACGGTCAGGTTGCGGACGTCGTGGAGGCGGATAACCAAATACTCGAAAAATTCCTTGACGAAGACGACGACAGAGTTGCGCTCATAAATTCCACCCTTAAAGGTCCCTATGTTGTTAAAGAGGGCAAAGCGTTCGATTCCGTAATTCCGTTCGACGTGGACGAGGGCGATATTTATCACGGCACCAAAAAGGTTTCCCAAAGCTATATAAAAACCAACGACGTATATTATTATTCCGAACCCTTTAAGTCGGTTTGGATTTACAGAGATACCGCAACGGGATTTGTAAATTCCATCGCTCCCTCGCGCGAAAGCCCCACATCCATAACCGTCGGCGGGAAAAACTATTCTTTGGACGGCTCGGAAATAAAACGTCAGTTTTCCAATTTCGGAACGTTTGAAGAAGACGATTTCGTAACGCTTCTTCTGGGCAACGGCGGCGCGGCGGTTTATGCCCAAGAAGGCGATATTTACGATTACGCCAACAACAACGACGACGGCGTAAGCTATGCCGATTTGGTTTCGGCTTCAATGAAAGGTCCGATAATTGCGGATGCGTCCGGAAAATGGACGGACGATTTGCCGTTCGACGTTGCACAAGCCGAAATTTATAAAAAGAACGGAAAAACAACCGTCGAAAAAGTTGCCGAATACGACGTTATCTATTATTCAAAATCGCTTAAAGCGGTATGGATTTATACGGATAAAGCCACGGGAACTTTCGAGGCGGCTTCGCCGGACAGAATTTCTCCCACTTCGGTAACCGTTTCGGGAAAAACTTACGCAATAGAAAGCACAACGGCTTCCTTTGCTCTTTCCAACCTCGGTTCGTTTGCCTACGGCGACACCGTAACTCTCCTTTTGGGCAAAAACGGCGGCGTTGTGGAAGTTATTGCGGGTTCGGATTTGTCCGAAACAAAATACGGATTTATAACGGAGTTTTCCGATAAAACATATACAAAATCCAACGGAACAACCTATACCGCCGAAAGCGTCACCGTTTTGGGCGTGGACGCCGAAACCTATACTTACGAATACGATAAGGGCGGTTTTGTAAAAGGCGATTTTGTTTCCGTGGGCTATGTTGACGGAAAAGTAAAAATTTCCAAAGTTGCAAGCGGAGTTTCCGCTTCGCTTGCAACCAACGTAACAAACCTCATTGCTTCCGGCAACATTGCCGACGAAGCAACCCTTATGGACGTTTATATCACCACCGATTCCGATTCGTTGGTAAACAAAAGCGTCACCTATACAAAGCTTTTCGCTTCCCGCCTTAGCGGCGCAAAACTCGGTGCCAACGATATTTATTATGCAAAAACGGAAAACGGAAAAATAACCTCTCTTGTGCTTAAAGATTTTACCGGCGACGTTCACACCTACGGAGTTCTTACAAGCGAAAGAGACGGCGGTTTGGTTTATAAAATGCTGAACGGTTCCGGAAACACAAAAATTACGCTTCACACCGCATACGGCACACCGTCGCTCGGTGCGGCAAAGTTCATTCGCCGAGACGGAAAATATATGGTAACAAACCTCAAGGGAGTTGAAGTTACCAAGGAAAACTTTAAACGAGGCTATTGCGTAAGCGGCGGAAAAACATATAACTACGCTTCAAACGTCGAATATTTCATCAAGGAAGGCACACGGGAATATACCGTTGCCACCTACGACGATATTGCGGACGGCAAATATGAAATAACCGCATATTATGACGACGTTGAAGCCAACGGCGGCAGAATTCGAGTTATCATTGCCGAAAAATAACCTTTCAAAAGCTCCGAATAACGGAAAATATCCGTTTTTTTCGGAGTTTTTTGTTGAAATATCCATATTTTTTCCTAAAAAAAACATATACTTTTGCACGTTTTTGTGCTATATTATTAGGTAAAGTAACGGCGTTTTTGCGCCGAACTTCAAATTTCAAAGGAGTTTTGCCATGACTTTGCAGGAAAACAAACGCTGGTTTAAAAACGCAAAATTCGGAATGATGATACATTTCGGACTGTATTCCGTTTTGGGCGGAGAATATAAAGGAAGCCGAGGCGGAGTAAACGCCGAATGGATTCGCTCCAAATGCAAAATTCCAAAACGGGAATACATAAAACTTGCCGACGTTTTTAACCCCATATATTTTAACGCGGAAGAATGGGTTTTGCTTGCCAAAGAAGCCGGAATGCAATATATTGTTGTAACAAGCAAACACCACGAAGGCTTTTGCCTTTTCAAATCGGAATACGATTCCTTTAATTCGGCGGACGGAACGCCGTTCGGACGAGATATTATTGCGGAACTTGCCGAAGCCTGCCGAAAACACGGCTTAAAATTGGGGCTTTATTATTCGCAGGAACTTGATTGGAACGAACCGAATTCCGGCGGCTTTTTGCTTGACGAGCCCGAACGCTATGCGGATTGGGCAAACACATGGGATTATCCCGACAACGCAAGCAAAAATTTCGAACAGTATTTTTATTCAAAAGCAATTCCGCAGGTAAAAGAAATATTAACCAACTACGGCGAACTTTGCCTTGTGTGGTTCGATACGCCGGTTATGATAAAGCCCGAACAAAGCGACGAGCTTTATAATCTTGTAAAATCCTTGCAGCCGCAATGCCTTGTAAATACAAGAATAGGCAACGGCAGGGGGGATTATACGTCGCTTGGCGATAACGAAATTCCCAACGAATATATGAGCGATATTCTTGCCGAAACGCCCGCCACGCTTAACACGTCCTGGGGTTTTAAATATTACGACAACGAATGGAAAAGCGCAAGCGAAGTTTTGCGCATAAAAAATCACCTTAACGAACGTGGAATAAATTATTTGCTTAACGTCGGTCCCGACGGCTTGGGCAGAATTCCGCTCCCCGCAACCGAAATTTTGCGAGAAGTGGGAAAAGCCCAAAAAAAGTAACGCAATACGGCGCATAATCAAAATAACATAATATAACGCAAAGCAAATTAAATATTATAAAAAAACAAAAAGAAAGCGAAGGTAACAGTTATGACTTTGGAAGAAAGCAAAAAATGGTTTAAAAACGCGGGATTCGGTCTTATGGTGCATTGGGGGCTCTATTCGTTGCTTGCGGGCGAATACCGAGGAAAAAGAATGGAATATATCGGCGAATGGATAATGTCCAAATTCCAAATCCCCAACGCCGAATATGAAAATTTGGCAAACGTGTTCAACCCCATTTATTTTGACGCCGACGAATGGGTAAAAATGGCAAAAGACGCGGGAATGGAATATATTGTTGTGACAAGCAAACATCACGACGGTTTTTGTCTTTTCAAATCGGAAGTGGATAACTATAACGTTGTGGACGGAACGCCGTTTAAGCGAGATATTATCGGCGAACTTGCCAACGCTTGCGCAAAACACAATATGAAGCTTGGTCTTTATTATTCGCAGGTTATCGACTGGCACGAACCCCACGGCGGCGGCTACGGAATGAAATTCTATCACACCAACAACGGTATGAGCTGGGATAACGATTGGGATTTCCCCGACAGGTCGAAGAAAAATTATAAAATATGCTACGAAAACAAAATCAAACCGCAGGTAAAGGAAATTTTGACAAACTACGGCGATTTGTGCCTTATTTGGTTCGATACTCCGCTGGACATTCTCCCCGAATATTCCAAAGAACTTTGCGATATGGTCAAACACTATCAGCCGCACTGCCTTGTGGATTCCCGCATTGGCAACGGTATGGGCGACTATCGCTCCATGGGCGATAATCAGTTGCCCGACGAATATATGGAATCCCTTGTGGAAGCTCCCATAACGCTTAATCACACTTGGGGATATAAATCCTTTGACGAAGATTGGAAGAGTGCGGATAAGGTTTTGGAAATTAAGGAAAAGTGCAAAAAATGCGGAGCGAATTTGTTGCTTAACGTGGGCCCCGACGGCTTGGGAAGATTCCCCGTGCCCGCAATTGATATTCTGCACGAAGTCGGAACAAAAATCAAAAAATAAAACGGTTGCTTAACAAAAATCCGCTCTCCTTGGGGGCGGATTTGCGTTTTACGGTTCATAAAAAGTTTACAAGTTGAAATTTTGTACGTAAAAGCCCGCATTTTGTGGCAACAAACCAAAAAAAATCGCAATTTTATAAAAAAAATAAAAATTTCCTCTTGATTTTATTGTTAAATGCGTATATAATGTATGATAAGTAGGCGTATCGAATTTTTTTCGGCTATGCAAAAAAAGCGGGTTGTCATCCGCAAGAAAGGAATGATTCAATGAAAAAACTTTTTGCGGTTGCGGCAACGGCTTTATCGCTTGCGGCGTGTTGCTTTGCGGCGACTGCGGCGGAAAACACCGTTAATGTTTCCGCGTCCGTTCCCACGGAGGTTTCAACGGGAGCGCAAATAACCGTTTCCGTGGATTTTTCGGAAAATTCGGGCTTCAATACGCTCGGCGTAAAGCTAAAATATCCCGACGGCTTTACATATGTTCAAGCAAATGCAAGCGACCTTATTAAAGAAAAGTGCTACCTCGATTTTGCGGGCTATGCCGGCGAAACCTATGTGTTTTATCACGACGAGGAAGCCAAAACGCTGACTTTTGTGGGGGCGTCGCTTTACGACATCACGGAAGAAAGCGGAACGCTGTTCAGCGCAAGCTTCACCGCCCCAAAAACGCCGAACGAAAATTCGGAGTTCGTTATCGAAATTGTGGATAACGTCTACGACGAAGAGGGCGACGTTGTAACGGTTGACAAAACCAACGGAACGGTTAAGGTCAACGACGGACCGAGTTATCAGCTTGGGGACGTTAATATGGACGGAAGCATTGATTTGTTCGACGCTATTGCAATTCTTCAGCACGAAGCCGGAACAAAGTCCTTGACTGTTGCGCAACTTGCATTGGGAGATGTTAATAATGACAATTCCGTCGATTTGTTTGATGCGATAAGCATTTTGCAATATGAAGCAGGAACTCTCACCGGTTTTAAAAAATAATTATTATGAAAGGATAACCTAAAAATGAAAAAGCTCACAAGTTTCATTCTCACAATTTTGATGATTTGTTCTTGTACTTCTCTTGTATTTGCCAAAGAAGCAACAATAGAGGGAACAAATCAGCTTGCCGTTTCGATTGACGATGTTGATGTGACCGACACCGAAACGACAATTTACGTTCCGATTAATATCAATTTTTCAGATGATTTTTCGGGAATTATCGGCGCAACTCTTCAATTTGAATTTGATACGGCAAAATTATCTTTTGATAAGTCAAACACAAAGCTTAATTATGCCAATACCTCCGATGGGGATACGGCAAGAATAAGCATTAACGATAATAATCAAATAACTCTTCAATACATATCGGCTGATTTGGGAAACGGCACAAAAACAAACGGCGTTTTTGCAACGCTTGCTTTTAATGCGGTTTCGGGTGCTTTTGGCGAAGCGGAAATTACATTTACTTCAACGACAAAGTTTTCGCAAGAGGGAAATACAGCTGCAACGTTTAATACAACCAACGGCAAAGTAACCCTCCCCAAACCCAAATACACAGTAACCTATGCCACAACCGTCGGCACGG
>CAZJCI010000019.1:0-16260 GCA_964544455.1 uncultured Oscillospiraceae bacterium | reverse complement strand
TGAAAGGAAAATAAAATATGTCGGATATAACCGTTACAAAACCGCAGTTTCCCACTCTGTTCGGCGGTTTGGGGTTTCACAACTGCGAATGGTCTTTTTACAGACTTTGCGAAAAAGAGCATTTTGACCAAAAAATTGCGAAATGTTACAGAGAAATTCAACCGGGATTTATGCGCACGTTTGGCGGATATTCCGATTGGACAAAGGAAAGTATGGATACGTTTGCGGATTATTACGAACGTATGCAAAAGGTTACGGACACGCCGATTTATCTTGCCGCCGCTATGGGTAAACAGCATTTTTCCGACGAGGAACGTTGGGAATATGCGCAAAAGATTGCGGAAAAGCTGGATTATCTTATTAACGTGCGCAACGTTAAGCAGATTAGATATTACTGCTTTTCCAACGAGCTTTCCTGCGGTATGCACGGAATTTTGAAAAATAATTTGCCGCTTTTGAAAAAATACCACGAATATCTTTATCGGGCTTTTCAAAACAGGGAGCTTTATGTGGGGCTTTTGGCAACGGACGCTTCGGGTATTCCGCTTTGGAAAACTTTGGATTATGCGATTAACGAAATGGCTTCCGTTACGGAGGATATGTGCGTTCATCTTTACGTTTCCGAATTCGGAATTTATGATTTGGGATTTTACGATTGGTTTAAAAACAAGTGCCGAGAATATGTTATGAAGTGCATTCGCTGCAACGGCGCGGCGGGTAAGCGGCTTATTTTGGGCGAGTTCGGCGTTTACAGCGGCGCGGGACTTAACGACCCGATTAAATCTTCTTATTGCTTTTTGCCGGGCGTTATTAAGGACGTTACCAACGTAAACTATACCGGCGAGGGTGCTTATGCGGCTTTGATGTATGCCGAGGGCGCGCTTGCCGCTATTAATGCGGGCGTTTTGAATTTGGTTTATTGGACTTATACGGATTATCCCGACCCTTATGTTTGTCACTATGCCGAAAACGACGAATACGCCAAGGAATGGGGAAAAGCGGAAAGGTTTATTTCGCAGACGCAGGACACAAAATACAACAAGTGCGGGCTTATGAAGTGGGAAGACGACGGCGATTATTCGGTGCGGGATATGTATTGGTGTTTGGGACTTCTTACGAGGTATATGAAACGCAACTCCAAGGTTTTGGATATTCAAAACGACGATTCTTTGCTGAGAATTGCGGCTCTTTTGCACAAGGACGGTAACGTTTCGGTTGCAATTGTGAACAGGGCAAAGGAAAAAAAGCAAATTAATCTTTCGCTTTCAATAAAACATTCGGAGGATTTGCAACCTTTTAAGGTTTACGAATACGATTCAAACAACGTGCCGAAAAACGAGTTCGGCGATTTGCAGGACGAAACGACGAAAATTCGGCTTGACGAAAATTCGGTTTTGAGTTATGAGCTTATTCCGGAATCGCTTACGGTATTTACCACGGATTATGCGGAACGTCCGGATATTTATGCAAAGAACGTCAAATTTACCGACGCTTCAAGGACGGTTTTGACGTGGGACGAGGTGACGGACAAGCTTCACTGTTATTACAGAGTTTACCGAGGCAAAACGGAAGATTTTGAGCCTTCAAAAGAAAATCAGATTGCTTCCACGGTTGCCGCCACTTTGGAATTGAATGCGAGGTATCTTAAAGAATCGGCTGTTCGCAACGTTGAGGGCAACTTTTATAAGGTTATTTCGGTGAATAAGCGAAGATAAAATTTCGGAGACCGTTTAAAAAGAGCGGTCTCCGTTTTTCGTGCGGGTGCGAGGGGCTTGTTTGTTATGGAGAAAATTTTATTATTTGTTTGATTTTGCGTTTGGGTAAAGGCGGTTATGTGCGGAAATTATGAGTTTTGTGTTGTTGCGAGGCGGGGCGGTTATACGTTGAGTTATTGTATGAAGTTGTGGATTGGTTCGGTTATACGTTGAATTGTTATGGGGGATTATGGGACGCTTCGGATTTTGGGTATGGGCAATTGCGACATTTTTTGTAACTCCTTTTTTTCGGTCGGTTGGGTTTTCGCTTTGCTTGAAATGCAAGGGAGCGTTTGTTTCAATTATTCCGATATTTCGAAAAAATGAATTTTTATTCGATAATGTTTTTTGAATCGGTTTGCAGGATTTCTTCCGCTACCTTAAATTTTGCGTCGGAGGCGACGTTTGGGAAAGCGGATTCGAAGTTCTCGTCGGAATAACCGTTAAATTTTGCGGCAAATAAGGTGTGTTTGGGATTGTCGGCTTTTGCTTTGTTTTTTTGCATTATTATAAAAATAATTGCAATTGTTACGACGGATATTGCAACGAGGAAAAAGATGTTTTGCCGTTGTGACGAAAGCCAAGACGGTGAAAAGTCAAAAATATTCTTTAAATAATTCATTTTACGGCTCCTTTTGTTATTTTATCAAAGCTTATCAAACAAGTTCATAAGAATTACAGCCGAATTGCCGGCGGTATTTTCGGCAAGCGTTTTCAAAGCGTTTTTGCGGTTTCGGCTTTTTATTTGTTACAAAGTTGAGTTTCGGGAAGATGTTTATTGTTTTGCCGACGTTGCGGTATCGCAGAAGTATGGGCTTGTTGGATTCGGATATGTTTTTTAACGGAATATTGCTTTGGGCGGCATAGGCTTCGGCGCGGGAATTTTTTGTTTCGTATATTGCAAAACTGTCGTTACGTTCCTCAAATGCGCCGATAATGATTTGCAAGAAAGCGGGCGCGGCGAAAACAAAACGAACCAACCGAGGAATTGCCGAAAAACTTAATTCGGCGAGGTGGGAATTGTTTTTCCGTTAAGGGCTGCAAAAACAAGTTTTTCGCCTTGATAGGAAAGTTTGAGCGAGAAAAACGGAATTTCTTTTTGCGACAACAGCTTTAAAAATATTTTATCGCCCTCCCAAACAGGCAAAGACGTAACCTTTTCTTTTTCTATCCATTCAAGCCGTCCCTCGGCGCATTCGTCGCCGATTTTGGGCGTGCCGGAAAAGTTATCCGACGTAAAAAGGTGCATATATTCGGTTTCCCAAACGTCGGAAACAAAGGTCACTATGCCTCGGTAGCTCCAACCGTTGAGAACAAGCGACGTTTCTTCAAATACTTCTCGGAGCATACATTCTTCGGGGCTTTCGCCGTTTTCAAACTTCCCGCCTACGCCTATCCACTTATCCTTGTTGCAATCGTTTTGCTTTTTTATGCGGTGGAGCATAAGATATTTTCCGTCTTTTTCTATGTAGCACAATGTTGTGTTTTTCATTTTTCGTTCCTTACTTTTTCGGATTTTGCGGTTTTTTGGTTATTTTTTCTTTTGTTCCGTCCGGGCGTTGCAGGTAAGTATTTTCCAAAATGCCCGTGAAGTGGGCTCGAAATTCCAAAATATATTCTTCTCGCAAAAGTTTTTGTTCGGCTTTTTCCGCTTCCGTAAGCCCTTGCGGAGTTTTTGATTTTTTTGCGAGGGCGTTTATGCGCTGTATTTTATCCTGTTCCATATATTTCTCCTTGAATTTTTTTTACAACGACAGTATATCACGTTCGCAATGTTTTTGTCAACATAAAATTCAAGGGGCGTTTTTTGTATATTTTGCACAATTATTTTGCGAATTGAATTTTTTACGGTTTTAAAAAAGCATATTTTTACAAAAAAATATTAAAATATGATATTTTTTGCTATTTACTTTTTGTGTTTTTGCTGTTATAATATATATGTATAATTTTTCATTAAGAAAGGAAAAAATTTATGAAAAAAACAAAAAGACTGTTAAGCCTGATACTTTCGGTATTTATGATTGCTTCGGCAATGCCGATTGTATTCACATCCGTCGGTGCGGCTCCGAGTTCGAATGCGGTAATGTATGTTTCCGATTCGGGCGTTGCGGGCGGCGGCGTTTCGGCGGACAAACCGTGTTTGCTTTCAAGTGCGGTGCAAAATCTTTCCACATCCGGCGGTACAATTGTTATTTGCGGAAAAACCACTCTTACCGGAAACATTGTTTTGGGGACGGGAACAACTTCCACAATTAAAATTACGTCGGTTTACGACGGTGCGGACTACCGTGAAAAAGCGGACGCATGCATTTATTTTTCCAAAGACTGGATAAACGTTTCTTCCAAACACAACTTTGAATATGAAAACGTTGATTTTCTTATGAACGGTGCGAACTGCTCTTTTTATGCAAACGGTTATAACCTTGTTATGGGCAATGGTGTGAGCGTAAAAACGGCGGACGGTATAGACGCTAAAAAAGCCGCAAATTTCCCCAACGTTTACGGCGGTTCGGCTTTCGACCTTGGCGCAACCACAAACTTCCCCGCAAACACTGCGGTGACGGTGCTTTCCGGTACTTTTAACGACGTTCGCGCGGGCGGTAAGGGTACGGCTGACAAGCAAAGACCTTCCACAAGCGGCACTCTTGCGCTTGGCGCAGACGCGGTTATTAAGGGCGAAGCTACGTTTGATTTCGGCGACAACGGCAAAATTGAGGGTGAAAAAATTCTTATTACCGTAGGCGACGCAAATTCGGCTTTTAAGAGCGAAAGCGAAGCTACACGCAAAATTGCCGTAAGCGGCAACGGATATGTTACGGGCGGCGTTAAACCCGGCGTTTATAACATTTGCGCAAACAGCGGCTACGGCGCGAAAATAGGCGATAAAATTGTTGCCAACGGCGAATATCAAAGCGACGAAAAGAGCTTTTCGGTTTCGTTTGTAGAATCCGACATAAACGCCGCCGCAGAGCTTGAGGCAAGCCGTCCTTCGTTCCCCGCGGCGTTCCCCGGAGAATATATTAAGGGCTACGATAACGGCGACGGCACAATGTCGTTTAAGCCGTCGGGCAACATTACCATTGCGGAATCCGCAACGATTTTGGTTCGCCTTATGACAACCGAAGAAAAAATTGCGGGACAATATGATACGGAAAAAGCCGAAAAGGGCAAAGATTGGTTTTATGACAACATAGCTTATCTTGATACTTACGGCGCATTTGACGCGTTCGAAAACTTTGACGCTAACCGTCAAATTACAAGAGCGGAATTTGTGGAACTTATAGGTAACTTTAAGAAATTTAACGCTTCCGTAAGCGAAATTGAATTTAACGACGTTGCAAAAGACCACAAATATTACGATTCCGTTAAAAACGCCACCATGGCGAAAATTGTAAACGGTTATGACAACGGCGACGGTACGTTTTCCTTTAAGCCGGACGCGTCCATTACAAGAGCCGAAGTTGTTACGGTTATTAACCGAGCTTTCGACGTTGCGGAACTTGCTCCTTTGAAGTATAAAAACAAAGTTCCGAGCTTTTCCGACGTTGAAGAAACTCACTGGGCGGCATATCAAATAATTGCGGCTGCGGGCGGTACGGAAAAAGAAAAGGAAAAATCCGACATTACCGGTACGGGCGACGTTGAATATACGATTGACGGTACGGTTGTTTATATTAAAGGCAACGCCGCAGAGGACGGCGACGGTTCGAGTGCGGAAAAGGCGATTGCTTATAACAAGGGCATAGCTATGCTTAACGGCGGCGGAACAGCCGTTATTTGCGGACCGGTTGAATTTAATTCCAACTTCTACTTTACAAACGAAAACACTGCGCCGGTTATTTTTACATCGGTATACGACGGCGTTGATTACCGTGAAACCGCGGACGCGGCGATTATTTACGGCTCCAACTGGAGAAACGGCGTTCCCGGCGGCGAAGTTATTTTTGATAACATTTCGTTTATTTCCCGAGGTACAAACAACTCCATTTATTGCGACAACCACAAGGTAACATTCGGTAAAGACGTTGTGTGCGTTATTGAAGAGGGCAACCCCATTGGGATTTATGCAGGTTCGGCTTTCGACCTTGGCGCATGCAGAAACTATGTTGGTAGCGAAAACACTTCGGCGGCTAACACGGGTAATTATTTCGGTAATTTAACAATTAACGGCGGTACATGGGGCAACGTTACCGGCGGCGGTAAGGGTTCTTCCGAAAAACCTCGTGAAAGCAACGGTTCGGCGGTTGCCGTTTCCGGCACGGCTGTTATAGGCGCGCTTTCCGGCGGTTCAACGGAAGATACCGCAAAGGTAAACGGCTTCAGAACGATTATTCTTAACAACAGCCCCAACGTTATGTTGGAACAAAAGGAGTATGACATTATGGTTTATGTGAGCGGCGAAGCAAGCGCGGAAATTGTTTCCGTTGTGGCTGACAGTGTGACGGTTAAGGTTACGGCAAACAACGGAGGCAAAGTTTCCGGCGTTGCCGATGACGGAACGATTACGCTAAAATCCGAAGGTGCGCTTGTTGTTACAAGCAACGAAAGCGGTGCGGTTTCGGCTGCTTGGGGAACAAAGGATTCCATCGGGTCCATCGGCAGTGATTCCGTCGAAACGGTTACGGACGAATATTTGGCGGAACTTGACGCACTTCAGGAAAAGAGAATTGCCGAAATTAAGGCTACGAAAACCGAAATTAAGCCTGCGGAAGGGCGCACGGCATATTATGTTGCAAACGGCGGTAACGATTCCAACGACGGTAAATCGCCCGAAACTGCTTGGGCAACAATAAGCAAAGTAAACTCCGCTTCCTTGGTTCCCGGCGACGTTGTTTATTTTAAGCGCGGCGATTCGTGGAGAAACGTTGATCTTACGGCAAAAACGGGCGTTTCTTATACCGCTTACGGCGAAGGCGAAAAACCGATTCTCAACCGTTCGCCTTTCGACGGCGCAAAACACGGAACTTGGACGCTTGTGGACGGTTATACCAACATTTATGTTTACAGCGAAAAATTTGCCAACGACATTGGTACAATAGCGTTTAACGAAAGAACGTTTACCGACATTTATGCGCAAAAGATTTGTTTTAAATACAAGAACGGACAACCTTACAGCGGAAACGTTCTTGTGGAAGACCCGCTTAAGGAACTGAAAAACGACCTTGATTTTTGGCACGACCTTAAAGGTCCCAACGTTACTTATGCGGCGGGCGGCGAACTTTATTTGCGTTCCGACAGCGGCAACCCCGCACAGAGATTTTCCAACATCGAATTTAACCAGCGAGGTCATGCTGTAAGCATAGGCGGTAGCAACATTACGATTGACAACCTTTGCATTCGTCACGCAGGTTCGCACGGCGTTGGTGCGGGCACGGTAAACAACCTTACGGTTACAAACTGCGTTTTTGAATGGATTGGCGGTTCTATGCAGAACTATAACGACGATTTTGTAAGATTCGGAAACGCCGTTGAAGTTTACGGCGGATGCGACGGTTATACGGTTGACAACTGCTATATTGACCAGGTTTACGACGCGGGCGTTACTCATCAGGTTTCACACACTTCACCGGGCGATTTTATTATGAAGAACGTTACATATTCCAACAACGTTATTCTTAACTGTATTTACTCTATTGAGCACTTTAACCGTGCAAGCGAAGGCACAACAAGATACCTTTTGAACATTCTTTATGAAAACAACCTTTGCAGACTTGCGGGTTACGGCTTTGGCAACACACGTCCCAACAAGGGTGCGGCTTCGCACATCCGTTCCGGAACAATTGTGGACACGGCAAACTTTGTTATAAGAAACAATGTGTTTGACAGAAGCCTTAACGTTTTGTTCCTGCTTACGGGTGGCGGCGACGAAGAAATTCAGTGGAAAAACAACGTTTATATCCACAGACTCGGCGCGTCCTACGGAACAATGAAGGGTATTTCCGTAACCTATAACGCTCGCATTGCGGACGAAGTTGCAAGCAAGTTTAAATATCCCGAAGAAAACGGCAAATATTTGTTTGTTGTTGAATAATTAAAATTTACGGCGCGGTACTTTTAATGTATCGCGCCGATTTTTTAAAATTTTACATTTTTTTGCGGTTTTGTGTTGACTTTTTTGGTAATATGTGCTATAATTTTTATGTAGACATATTATTATAAATGGGAGGCAAAAAATGCGCAAATTACTGTTGGCGGTAATTTTTTGTTTGATTTCGGCTTTGCTTTTGGTTGCTTGCGAAAGCGATTCTTTTTTTTGCAGCGCTTGTATGAAAAAATGCGACGGAGAAAAACACGAAGAAAAAGTGGGAAACATTGTTATTACATATTGCGACGACTGCTATAAAGAATTTTCAAAAGACCTTGAAAGCGACGAAACGGCTCAAGACGGCGAAGTTTCGGAAAATACGAAAAATACGGATTCGGAAATTTCAAAAGAATCGGAATCCCTTGCGAAATGAAAAGGCAAAACGGATTTTTCGCCGTATTTTAAGCATAATTCAAACGGATATAAGCCGTTCCCTTATTTTTAACCGTGGAATTTTAATCGTTTTCAATCGGTTTGACTTTGCTTTTACGTTTCGGCTGATTTATTGCAAACAAAACGACGGTGTATTTTGCATACGCCGTCGTTTTTTGTTAAATCTTTGATTTATTCTTCCGGAACTTCCATATCGGCGGGAATTTCCGATTCGTTTCCTTTTTCAACATAGCCCAAAAATTTTACTTCCGTACAATTAAACTGTTTGGCTACGGAATCGGGTTTGTTATCAAGCAAAACTTTTACAACGCCTTTCAGCACGTTGCTTTCCACAACGACGCCTTTACCCTCGGGAGTTTCGACAATGGAATCTATTTTTGGGGTGCGTTCGTATTCTTTTTGATACACTTCGTCTTCATACCTTATGCAACACATAAATCTGCCGCAAGTACCCGAAATTTTGGAGGAATTTATAAAAAGATTCTGGTCTTTTGCCATTTTTATGGAAACCTGCGAAAATTCGCCAAGAAAGCTTTTGCAGCATATCGGTCTGCCGCAAATGCCCAAGCCGCCCACTATTTTTGCTTCGTCCCGCACGCCTATTTGTCGCAACTCTATTCGTGTTCGGAACGCGGAGGCAAGCTCTTTTATGAGTTCTCGGAAATCGACTCGCCCTTCGGACGTGAAATAGAACAAAAGCTTGCCGTTATCGAATGTATATTCCACATATACCAACGACATATCCAAGCCCAAGGCTCGCACTTTTTGACGGAAGACTTTTGCGGCGTCTTCTTCAAGGCGTTTGTTTTCGTTATATCTTTCGCTGTCCTCGGCGGTGGCGATTCTGATTATGGGCTTGAGCGGCGGAACAATTTCGTCCGAGCTTACCTTTCGGTTGGCTATTGCGCAAAATCCGTATTCCACGCCTCTTGCCGTTTCCACGATTACGGCGGTGTTTTTTGCGATTTGGTTGCCTGCGGGAGCGAAATAATAAATTTTGCCCGCTTCACGGAAACGAACACCTATTACTTCCACGGTGTTTTGCAGGTCTTGCGGAAATTTTTTATATGTTTTGGGTTTGGACTGTTCCGCAATTTGTTCGGCAAGAGGGCGATTTCTGTCGATATAAAGCGGTTCTTCTTGTGTTGAAGTTTCGGTTAAAGAGGAAAAATGCTGTTGTTTTCCCATTTTTGCTCCGGAGTTTCCGGAAACGCCCGAAATAATGCCTGTGCGGTTTACGATTGGTTGAAGAAGCTGTTCTTCCTCGCCGCTTTGCGTTGCGGTGGGAACGAATTTTTCTTTTTTATGCTTGGGGCACTTTCGTTCGGCGACGGCTTTTTCGGCGTTTTTTTCTTGCTCGGATTCCTTGGCTTGTTTTTGAGCCGCACGAATTTCGCCTATATATTCGTCCGCCTGTTGGCTTATGTCCCTTTTTTCCTTTTGCGCAAGCTTTTGACGGTTTGTGCCCTTATCGGCTTTGAATTTGTTTTTTTTGTCGTTATATTTTTCGTTGTGCGGTTTGTTTTGGATTTTTTCGGTTTGTTCGGCTACGGCGGGTTGCGGATTTACGCCGTTTTCGATTTTTGCGTTTTCGGGACGGTTATTGTTGTTTTTGCGGTTGCCGTTGAACTCGTTATTGTTTTTTTGGCGGTTGGGCAAGCTTTTTTTGTTGCGGTTACTGTTGTTGGCGTTATGATTATTGCCGTTATTTTTATTGTTATTGTTATTGTTTTCGTCTTTTTGGGATTCGTTTTGGGGTTGAGAATGACCGTTTGCGTGTTCCCCGTATTTTTTCTGTTTATTTTTTTCGCTTTCAATCAGCGGATTTGCGGGACCTTTTTTGGTTTTTCCGAAAGACAGAAAAAACGGTTTCCCCGATACTATATTTTCATCGCCGGGCTTTACGAAAATATCTTTGTTTTTTCCTCGCCCGTTGTTACCGTTATTGTTTTCGCTCATTATATACCTTTCTTTCCGAAATATTTGTTTGTGATTGCAAAATCAATTTTTAATTTTTATTGTTATACTCCGCTTTGCAATGCTGCGGAAATTGCCGAAATGTTTGCGTTTGCTTCCGTGCGTTGCAGCAAATCGCAAAAAAATTCGTAATATTCAAACGCGTCTTTCGCCGAGGTTACGGCGGAGGCGGAGTTAAGAATTTCGTTTTTCAATATGCAATTCGAAAGCTTTATGCCTTTTTTGTGTTTCATAATTTCAAGGGCGCACAAAGCCAACACCTTGAAGATTAATTTCAGGGTATCCGAATCTTCTTTTTTTAACGAAAATTTTTCGAACGGAAAAAAACCGTCGGTATAAAAATCGTTGCTTATATCCGCGGCAAGCTCCAAATTTCGCACGTTTGTTTCGTTGGGAACGAAGCCGTCCAAATACAGTGCGGCGGTGCAAAGTCCGTTAAGTTTGTTCTTTGGAGTTTCTTTAAGCAATTCGCTTATCGAACGCAAAACGTCCCCTCGAGATACCGCCCCAAGAGAAAAACGAGCGCATCTTGACGCAACCGTCGGCAAAAGCGAGCCCGAGGTTGGGCAAGTAAGAATGAACCGAACCTTTTCCGGCGGTTCTTCCAAAATTTTGAGCAAAGCGTTTTGCGATTGGACGTTGAGTTCGTCCGCTTTATGAAAAATTATAACCTTATTTTCCGATTCGAAAGGGCTTACGTAGGCGGCGGCTCTTACGCTTCTTATATAATCCACGGTGATTTTTTCTTTGAGCGGCGAAATTTCCGCAACGTCGGGGTGGGTTCCGGCAAGCGTTTTGGCGCAGGACGGACACTTTCCGCATGGCGGTTCGGCATTTTCGCACATCAACGCCGCCGCGCACAGCTTCGCCGCGCGGGTTCTTGCGGATTCGTCTTTGCCTTCGATTAAAAACGTTTTGGGCAATGTTCCGCCTTTTATTTCGTTAAAAATAAGCGAGAGAGTCGTTCCCGGATTATTTATGTCCATTGACAAATTTGCCGTTCGTTAAACGTGTTCGAACCGTTCGACGTTCAGGACGAAAATTGTGCCGCCGCCGACAAGCACTTCGTGAACGTTTGCCGCGGAAATTTCGTTGCCCGCGCCGTGGACAACGCTGTTGTGCGCAACGGACGGTTGAAGTCTTTTTTTGCTGAATTTCGATATTATCGAAATGATTTCATCTACTTTGTCGTCTTCCACTCCGGAAATAAACGTGGTGTTTCCGGACATAAGGAAACCGCCGGTGGACGCGATTTTTGTCATATTGAATCCCGCTTTGGTGAGTTGGGCGGTGACGATGGGTCCGTCGTCGTTGTTTATTATCGCAAGAACCAACTTCATATAAAATCTTCCTTTCGTATTTTTATGATTTATTATATTTATAAAACTCGGCGATAATTCGCCGTTTCATAATTTACGTTAAAATATGCTTTGCCCGATTGCAAATTGCAAAGTTTTTTTGGGAAACGGTATTTTTGCGCATTCGCACGTATATATTATAACATAATTAAAGCGATTTGTCAAACGGATTTGTGCGATTTTTTTTGACAAGATATGATTTTTTTTTAAAAACCTATTGACAAATGGGAAAAATTGTGATAATATATAGAAAAAAGGCAATATGCCTAAAAATTTGGAGGAACATTTTATGTTATTCATTGAAGCTTACAAAAAAGCGTTTCGAGTAATCTCCTCAAAACCGATTATGCTGTTTGGGCTTTCGGTCCTTTCGGGTTTGGTTTGCAAAATCGCAACATTTTTAACATTCTTTTTTGCACCGCTCGGCATTGCTTTCAATTCCGTTGTGCAATGCGGAATGTCGAAAGTATATCTTGACGGACTTGACGGCAAAAATGTTAATTCGGACCAACTGTTTTCGGGATTTTCAAGATTTTTCCGTGTTGCCGGCGGTATGGCGTGGAAACTTCTTTGGACGCTTATTTGGACTCTTGCGGCGGTTTTCGCTCCGTTGGTTGTTGTTTCCGTTCCGCTTATTGCGGGTACTTTAACCGAAAGCGAAGGACTTATGGGCGCAAGCTTGGTTATTGCCGTTATTTTGTGGATTGCGGCTATGGTTGCGGTTCTGTCGAAAAAATACGCTTACGCTTTTGTTCCGTATATTCTTATTAACCAACCCGAAGTCAATGCGACGGAAGCTTTAAGACTTTCCAAAAAATTGACCGAAGGCAAAAAACTTCAGCTGTTCCTTGCGGACTTGATTTATAGTGTCGGCTGTTTCCTTGTATGCTTTATTCTTTCCATGCTTGGCAGTTTGCTTATTGAGTCCGTCGGCTTTATTTTCATTCTTCTTTTTGTAATTGCGCTTATAATTATCGTTGCTTTGGGACCGCTGTTTAAGGGACTTTATACCGCGGAAATATACAGAGCGAAAATTGTTGTCAACACATACAACACAACTACATATAATCAATAAGCTTTGAAAGCCGATTTTGTTGCGGCTGTTGTCCGTATTCCGTTTGGAATACGGATTTTTTTATTTTTTCGATATTACCTATTGACATTTGCGTTAAAATGAAATATAATATTCTAAACCTTAAATTACCGAAACAAGAAAGGGTAACGATAATGATGAAAATAAAAACCCCAAAAAAATTCGGCGGCTTTTTCGGCGACCCCGACGTTAAGATGATTCTTGTAATTTTTGCACCGGTTTTTATAGATATGATATTAAACACGCTTATCAGCACCGTTCATTCTTATCTTGTGGCGGATGTGGGAGAAGCGGCTATTTCGGGAATAGGGCTTGTGGGTACGATTAATTCCATTTTGATTGTTTTGTTTTCCACACTTCCTTCGGCGGCAACAATTTTGGTTTCGCAATACAGAGGGGCGGGAAATATGAGCGGCGCTCGCAAGTGCGTTTCGCAATCCATGGTTATGGTAACGCTTTTTTCAGTTATTGTTATGTCGGTTATGCTGGCTTTTCCGAATCAGCTTTTTGATATATTCTTTTCCGACGTTGAAGCGGACGTTCTTAGGGAGGGAAAAACATATTTGCGCTATTCGGCTCTTTCCATGCCGTTTTTCGGTATATTTCAAACCTGCGCTTGTTCCAGCCGAGGGTTCGGCAACAATAAAATTCCGCTTTATACCTCCGTTTCCGGAAGTATTGTGAATATTATTACTTCTTTCATACTTATTATAATTTTTGATTTCGGCGTTGCGGGCGCGGGAATAGGACTTCTTGTTTCGAGGATATTTTATACGGTTGCGATTTGCGCTTTTTTTGCGAAAAACAAATGGTATGCAAGCTTTTCGGAGCTTGTTCACGTGGATTGGAGATGTCTTGGAGCTATTGTTAAGCTTGGGTTGCTTTCCGCGTCCGAATCGCTTATTGTGAACTTTGGAAACACCTTGAAAATGCGTTTTATTGTTGCCGCAGGCACGTCTCACATTGCGGCGAACTCTATTAACAACACGCTTTTCGGGTTGTGCGGCGTTCCGGTTACGGCAATGGGAACTGTCGCCATTACTCTTGTGGGGCGTTATGTCGGCGCGGGAGAAGAGCGGGAAACAAAAAATATTATTAAAAAGTTGCTTTTGCTTACAATAGGAATGTATGCGATTATGCTTATTGCCGCAATATTCGTTTTTCCGCATTTGTTTCCGCTTTATACGGACAATCCCGAAACGCAAAAAATTCTTGGCAAGTTGCTTATTATTCAGGTTATTATGACGTGTTTTTCCACGCCCTATGTCAGCATTATTACCAACACTTTTAAAGGTGCGGGCGACGCCGCATTTTGCACGGTTGTTTCGGTTATATGTATGTGGGTGGTGAACGTCGGCTTGGGCACGTTGCTTGCTTCCAAAACGTTTTTGGGGCTTGGCGTTGTTGGCGCGCTTATTTCCACAAACGCTTCGGCAATTGCAAAAAGTTTTGTTTACCTGTTGCGTTACCGTTCGGGAAAGTGGCTTACAAAGAAGCTTGTCGTTTAAATATACATAAAAAAGCGACGTCGGAGATTTCGCTCCGACGCCGTTTTTTCAACTCTTTGTTGGCTATTACTTATTAAGGTTGAATTTCTTGTTGAACTTATCGACTCTGCCGCCTGCGTCAACAAGCTTCTGTTTTCCCGTGAAGAAAGGATGACACTTGGAGCAAATATCAACTCTGAGTTCGCTCTTTGTGGATCTTGTTGTGAAAGTTTCGCCGCAAGCGCACTTTACAACTGCTTCGTTGTATTCGGGATGGAGATTCTGCTTCATCTTACTACACCTCACAATTCTCTTTCTGAAGATTTGCAATATTGTTTCCGCTTTGTGATGCATAAAACGCAGGGCGCAAAACATTACCGCAATTTGCAAAATACAGTATACCATATTATTTTTAAAATTGCAACAGTAAAAAGCGTAATTTTGTAAATTTTTTTAAAATTACGGCGATTTTGGATTCAATAGTTTTCGCCGTATACATATTTTATTGTATTGCCTATTTTGCCGTTTCGGCGCAATATATCGAGATACATCAAAGTATTTACAAACGGCGAGGCAACGGCAGGGCTTTTTTTTATGAGTTTTGAAACGGATTTTACGGTTAAATATTCATCGTCGGAACGGGGGAGAAGAGCGGCAAAAGCGAACGAGGAATCGAATTCATAAAAACCTACAAGTTCGGTTGGAATCAGCTTATATCTGACGGAGCCTTTTTTGCGTTGTTTGTCCCAACCGCACAAAAGCTTATATTCTTCGCAATCCACAACGGGGAAGCAAAAGCTTAGGTTTTCCCGTTGCAAAAGCTCCCTTATATAAACAAGTTGCGAAAAGGCGTTATATATGTCCTCATGCTTGGGGCTTATTCTGCCGCCGCAAATTTCGCCGCTTTCCGTATCCGTCCAAAACAGGCGTTTGGTTCTTTTTAGGGGGTGAACCACGGTTACCGGATATTCTTTTGAAACCTGTGCAAGTTTTTTGCGAAAGGAGCAAAAATTAGCCGTTTGTATTTCCAAAATTCTTTGGTCTTTCAGAATATCCGCATAATATTTCCCAACGGGCACTTCGTGAAAATCCGAATTTTCCTCGAAAAAATATTTAAACGTAAGGTGCATTGTTTTTTCGCCGAGTCCGCCAATGTTGCTTTTGCCCTCAAGAGAAGTTCGGCGAATTACTCGGCGGCTTTTTTTATCAAATTCGATATTTCCGCTTTCCAGGGATTGTACCCGGCGGCATATTTCCGCAAAGCGTTGTTTTTCGCTTATTTTTGCTTCTCTGTAACTCATCGGGAAAGCTCCTTTCCGTTATTCTTTGATTATAGCATATGGGGAAATTATTGTCAAGTAAAAAAATTTGTTTTTTGAAGCGGGGTTCTTTTTTAATGTATTGTAATTTCGGGAAAAGTATGGTATAATATATTAGGAAAATTTTCAAGCAAGCGTTTTGCTTTGTTAAAATATATTTTTAACCGCTTTTGCGGTCAGATTGGAGCAAAAATGGAAAATATTAAAAAATTACTTATAATCGACGGCAACAGTATAATTAACCGTGCGTTTTACGGCGTAAAGCCGCTTTCCACCGCCGACGGAAGACCGACAAACGCAGTTTTCGGTTTTGTTAATATTGTTATGAAAGCTGTGGAAACCGTTTTGCCTTCGGCTGTGGGAATTGCTTTCGACTTACGCTCGCCGACGTTCCGACACAAAAGATATCCGCTTTATAAGGCTAACCGCCACGGAATGCCGGAAGAGCTTGCGGCTCAGTTGGAGCCCGTGAAAAATATATCCGAAAAGTTGGGATTTCACGTTTTATCGCTTGAAGGATATGAAGCGGACGACATTTTGGGAACTTGTGCGAAAATTGCCGACAGCGAAAATTACAAGTGTTTTATTCTTACCGGCGACAGAGATTCTCTTCAGCTTATTTCGGAAAACAGCGTTGTTTTACTTGCCACAAACTCCGAAACCGTTTTTTATGACAAGGAAAAATTTTCGGAAAATTACTGCGGTCTGGAACCCAAAAAGCTTGTCGAATTAAAAGCCCTTATGGGCGACAGCTCCGATAACATTCCCGGCATTCCCGGAATCGGTGAAAAAAC
>CAZJCI010000018.1:0-16462 GCA_964544455.1 uncultured Oscillospiraceae bacterium | reverse complement strand
TGGAAAACGTTCGCGATTGGTGTATTTCCCGTCAGCTTTGGTGGGGACACAGAATTCCGGCTTATTATTGCGACTCCTGCGGCGAAACCTACGTTTCGAAAACCAACATTGAAAAATGCGAAAAATGCGGCGCGGCTTTAAGGCAGGAAGAAGACGTGCTTGACACGTGGTTTTCGTCCGCTCTTTGGCCTTTTTCCACAATGGGTTGGCCGAAAAATACGGAAGACCTTAAATACTACTACCCCACAAGCACTCTTGTGACAGGCTATGACATTATATTCTTCTGGGTTGCAAGAATGGTATTTTCGGGGCTGGAGCATATGGGCAAAGAACCTTTTGAGCACGTATTTATTCACGGTCTTGTGCGTGACGAACAGGGCAGAAAAATGTCCAAATCGCTTGGCAACGGAATTGACCCGCTTGAAGTTATTGACAACTACGGTGCGGACGCACTTAGGTTTACTCTTGTTACGGGCAACTCCCCCGGAAACGATATGCGTTTTTCTTATAAAAAAATGGACGCTTCAAGGGCGTTTGCAAACAAAATTTGGAATGCGGCAAGGTTTGTTCTTCTTAATCTTGACGACGACACAAAAGCCGAAATTCCGAAAGAGCTTGAACTTGAAGACAAATGGATTATTTCGCTTTATAACGACGCAGTAAAGGGAATTACGGAAAATTTGGATAACTTTGAGCTTGGAATTGCGGCGAAAAAGCTTTATGATTTTATTTGGGATTATTTTTGCGATTGGTATATTGAACTTGTTAAGCCGCGACTTTTTGAAAAAGGCACGGATTCCAACAAGCGCGCGCAAAGCGTTCTTGCCTATGTTCTTTCCAACACGTTAAAGTTGCTTCATCCTTTTATGCCGTTTATTTCCGAAGAAATTTGGCAAAAGCTTGCGTTGGAAAAAGAACCGCTTATTGTTGCGCAGTGGCCGCAATATTCGGAAGAACTTTCGTTTGAATCGGAAGAAAAAGCTATGGACAAGCTTATCGACGCAATACGGGCAATAAGAAATCGCAGAGCCGAAATGAACGTTCCGCCGTCGAAAAAAGCAAAGCTTATAATCGTAACGGAATGCAAAGACGCATTTAACGAAAGCACTTCGGTATTTTTTGAAAAGCTTGCCGGAGCTTCGGAAGTTGTTTTTGCCGAAAGCTATGACGATGAAAAGGCTGTAAGCGTCGGAACGGACAGCGCAAAATTCTTTATTCCCATGAGCGACATTATCGACGCGGAAAAAGAAAGAGCTCGTCTTAACAAAGAAAAAGAAACCGCGCTTAAAGAAATAGAGCGTTTGGAAAAGAAGCTGAACAATCCCGAATTTACCGCAAAGGCACCCGAAAAAGTTGTTGCGGGAGAAAAAGAAAAGCTTGGAAAATATCAAGCGCAGCTTAAGAATATTGAAGAAATGATTGACAATCTTTAATTTGAAAGCCGTTTTGCGCCGACGCTTAATTTTGAAAGGATACTTATGAAAATAATATCGTTATACCCGACATACAACGA
This sequence comes from uncultured Oscillospiraceae bacterium, assembly GCA_964544455.1. Lineage (GTDB taxonomy): Bacteria > Bacillota > Clostridia > Oscillospirales > CAG-382 > SIG622. Next base: position 14,949 of record CAZJCI010000018.1, on the reverse strand, counting down.
AGCGAACTGCTATATTGCATATGATAACGGCGACGGTACATTTAACGAATGTGCGGTTTTCGACCCGGGCGCAAACGCGGAAAGAATTTTTAAAACAGCCGAAAACAACGGGCTGAAGATTGGAAAAATAATTCTTACACACGCTCATTTCGACCACATTATGGCTGTAAACGAACTTGCCGCACTTTGTTCGGCGACGGTTATTGTTCATAAAGCTGATTTTCATGCACTTTTTGAACCGTCGCTCAATCTTTCGACTTTGGGTACGGGAAAAAGCTATTCGATAAAAAAAGACATAGCCGTTACAACAGTTTCGGAAAACGACTTGATACGTGTGGGAAGCGGCGAGTTCAAAGTGATTTCAACCCCGGGGCACACACCCGGAAGCTGTTGCTTTGAATGCGACGACATAATTATTACCGGCGACACACTTTTTGCGGGCAACATAGGAAGAACGGATTTTCCGGGCGGAAGCATATGCGAAATGAAAAAATCGCTTGCACGCCTTTCCGATTTGCAAAAAAATTACACGCTTTATCCCGGTCACGGCGAAAAAACAACCTTGGAAGCGGAACGCCGATTTAATTATTATCTTCGAACGGATTTTGAAAATGAAATTTAACCGTAAAATGCGGCTTTATATCGGCGACATTGCGTTTTGCCTATTGCTTGCGGCTATGCTTGTTATACTTTCGTTTTTGTTATCCGAAAACGGATATGCCAACAAAAAGGTTCGTATAATTTCGGACGGAAAGGAATTTGCGGTACTTGATTTATCCCAAAACGCTTCCGTTGAAGTAAACGGCGTAACCGTAACGGTACGCAACGGCAAAGCCGTGATTTCCGATTCCGACTGCTCCGACAAAATTTGTATGGCTATGAGCGGAGTTGACAAAAACGGCGGCGGGGCGGTTTGCATTCCCAACAAAGTTGTTATTGAACCTGTGCGCAACGTTGAAAATACCGACACAATTGCGGGATAGGAACTTATGAAAACAAAAAATCTTACGCTTACGGCTGTTCACGCCGCATTGGCAATTGCGGTTTCAACCTTGGAAAATATTGTTCCGCTTACCGCTTTTATTCCGATTCCGGGCTTGCGTTTGGGCATTGCCAACATTGCTATGATGAATGCATATTATACAATCGGAAGAAAAAACGCGCTTTGGGTGGGAATAATTAAAATTTTTGCCGTTTTTCTTGCGTTCGGTAATATAACCTCCGCAATTATTTCGCTTTTCGGAACTTTGGCGGCTTTTGCTTCTTTGATAATTTCGGAGCGGTTGAATTTTAAAATAATTTCGTTTATAGGCGTTTCGGCTTTTTCGGCTGTATGCCACGCAATGGGACAAATTGCCGCGGTTTGCCTTTTAACCAAAAGTTTTGCTTCTTTGGTTATACTTTTGCCGTTGGGGTTATGTTCGATTTTGACCGGCGCGCTTACCGGCTTTTTGACGAATTGTATTTATCCCGTTATAAAAAACAAAATTACCGTATGAAAAAAATATTTATTTTTATTACAGCATTGCAACTTATGTTTTTATCGGCGTGTTCCGACGAAAATTATAAATCGCATTCGTTTTTTGCAATGGATACGTTTATTTCGGCAGATATTCAATGCACGGACAACAGCATTTTTGAACTTTTGGAAAATTCAGTTTATACTGACGAGCAAAAGTTTTCAAAAACGTTTGCTTCAAGCGAAATTTATAAATTCAATCATTCCGAAAACGGCGTTGAACTCTCCGAAGAAACGGTGGCTCTTATTGAAAAATCCATAAAAATTTCGACAAACACCGACGGCGCATTTTCGCCTTTTATGGGTGCGCTTACGGATTTGTGGGATATTAAAAGCGAAAATCCGAGAATACCTTCGGACGAAGAAATATCGAACGCTTTGGAAAACTGCAATATTTCCGATGTTTCCGTGGATAAAAGCGGAGTTAAAAAATCCAACCCCGATTTAAAAGCGGATCTTGGAGCGATTGCCAAAGGTTACAGTGCCGAAAAATGCATTGAAATTCTTAAAAGCAACGGTATTGAAAACGCTGTTCTCAGCTTTGGGGGAAACATTGCCTGCATCGGAAACGCAAAAGACAAAAACGACGGTTGGAACGTCGGAATTAAAAACCCTTTTGCAACAAACGAAATTATCGGAAGTATAAAAATTTCGGACTGTTTTCTTTCGGTTTCCGGCGCATACGAACGTTTTTTTGAAATTGACGGCGTGCGTTATCATCACATTTTCGATTTTGAAACCGGCTATCCAGCGGAAAGCGATATTGAAAGCGCGGCTGTGATTTCGCCGGACGGAACTCTTGCCGACGCACTTTCCACTGCTCTTTTTGTTATGGGAAAAGAAAAAGCTTTTGATTTATATAAAAGCGGTATTTATGATTTTGAAGCGATATTGGTTCTTAAAAACGGAACAGTAGCCGCAACCGACGGTATAAGCGATAAATTCGTTTTTAACGGTTCGGCAACATATAAAAACAAACAAAAATTAACATATAATAACGGAAAGGAACAATAAATTATGAAACAGTTTATGGCTGACGACTTTATTCTTTCAACCGAAACCGCAAAGTATCTTTATGAAAATTATGCAAAAGACGCACCCATTATTGACTATCACTGTCATATTAACCCGCAGGAAATTGCGGAAGACAAAGTATTTTCGGGCATAACCGAAGCTTGGCTCGGCGGGGATCACTATAAGTGGCGCGCTATTCGCGCTTGCGGTTTTTCGGAAGAATTTATTACGGGAAAAGAAAGCTCGGATTATGAAAAATTTAAAGCATGGGCAACTTCCATGCCCCGCCTTATAGGAAATCCGTTGCACCATTGGACGCATCTTGAACTTAAAAAATATTTTGGCATAACAACGCCGTTGACGCCGAAAACCTGCGATGAAATTTATGCCAAATGTAACGAAATGATTAAAAGTCCCGCAATGTCCGTAAAGCAAATAATTAAGGCATCCAACGTGGAAGCGATTTGCACAACCGACGACCCGATTGACACGCTTAAATGGCATTCCGAAATAAGAAAAGATTCGAATTTCAAAACAAAGGTTTTGCCTGCTTTCAGACCGGACAAAGGCGTTAATATTGAAAAGGCAGGCTTTGCGGATTATATAAAAGCTCTTGGAAACAGTGAAAACACGGAAATCGACAGCATAGAAAAGTTGCTTGCCGTTTATACGGCAAGACTTAACTTTTTTGCTTCGATGGGATGTCTTACATCGGATCACGGTCTTGATTATCTTGTATATGAACCTTGTACCGAGAATGAAGCGGATTGTATTCTTAAAAAAGCGTTGAACAATGAAAAAATTTCCGAAAAAGAATCGGAAAAATATAAAACGTTTTTGCTTATGTTTTTTGCAAAAGAATTTAAAAAGCGCAATTGGGTAATGCAAATGCATTACGGAGTTACACGTAACAACAGCGACAAAAACTTTAAGTCATACGGTCCCGACGGCGGTTATGACACAATCGGTTCTTACGACTGCATCAGAAGCGGATTGAAGTTTTTGAACGCGCTTGAAGCGGACGATATTCTTCCCAAAATGGTATTTTATTCGCTTAATCCTGCCGAAAATGCGGCAATCGACGCTATGTGCGGTTGTTTTCAGGAAAACAAAGACGGCATAAAGAGCAAAATTCAGCACGGTTCGGCTTGGTGGTTTAACGACCATCTTGAGGGTATGCGAGATCAATTGAAATCCTATGCGGCAACCGGCGTTCTTGCAAATTTCATCGGTATGCTTACCGATTCCCGTTCGTTCCTTTCATATACAAGACACGACTATTTCAGAAGAATCCTTTGCGATTACGTAGGCGGTCTTATTGAAAAGGGAGAATATCCCTGCGACCTTGAAACGGCGGGACAAATTGTTGCCGACATAAGCTATAACAACACCAAAGAATTCTTTGGATTTTAATTGAAAACCAAAATTGCGGGCGCACCGTTGTTGGTGCGCCCGCGTTTTTCATTTATTCGGTTATTAAATTATAATTCCGTTTTTCAAATAATTGTTTCGGGTTTCTTGGTCTTGCCATGCTATGCGTATTTCGCCGGTTACGTTTTGGAACACCGCCTTGCCGTCCGATGTTATTTTGCTTGGCTTGTGCATACCGTTTCCGTATGATTGGCAAACGGCATAGACAACGCAATTTTTGGGAATTAAAAACGTAACGTCGGCTTCTTTAAGACTTTCGACGCACACTCGCTTATCCGCCGTCATTGTATCGCCTGCGGTATCCGTGCGGCAGACAACCTTTGAACGCTTTTTTTGCTTTATCAGCACGCGACATTCGTTGTGCGTCCATTTTGCCGTTCCGAACTTTCCTATGCCGTTTTCGATAATCGCTTCAGTTCCGCACGGCATGGGAACTCCGTCGGGGAACGACAGAAATGTTGCGAGTGTGGTATCTTTTGCAAAGCTTGTCATATAATATGCGTTATTGTGCTTGGAAAAAAGAGTTATGGGCATTTTGTCCGTAGGCGACATTGCTTCAAAGCGTATATTAACTCCGAAAAATGCCAAAGCGGCTCTTGCAAGAATTGCCGACGGAAAACTTTCGCACGGGTTGAAAGGTTGCGGAAGTGCGCCTTTTATTTCGGGTATATGCGGAAAACTGCCTCGAATCCAAACGATATTTTGCGATTTATTAAAAATTCCGTAACTTCTTTTCTCGCCGTTGTCGTCGGTTACTGTGGCAAACACATTATTTTCGTTTAAGGCTTTTTCGCAGACGCCTCCGCCCGAAACAAGAGGAATGTGGTTTATTTTTTCCGAAAGAGCACTGTCGCTGTAATTATCCGCAACAATACTTTGATTTATTTTGAGAACGTCGGATATTTCATCTTTGATTTCAACGCCTATAAGAGCAAGAATTTTTTCGCTTGCCTTTTTGCAACTTCCGTAAAGCATTATTGGCAGATTGTTTTCCGCAGCTTTAATTATACATTCTTCCAAAACGGAATTTTCAAACGGAACGGGAGCAAAAAGAATTGTGTTTTTGAAAATACTTATATCCGTATTTAAAAAGTTTTTATCGGAAACAACCGTGTTTAGCGGCAAGCCGTAGTCAATCGCGCTTTCCGCAAACCAATCGTCCATAAAAATATCCTGCGCTCTTCCCTCTCTAAGACCTTTTTGGCAATAATCCGCAAACGGATAAAGCCACGTTACAAGTCCCGGCTCGTCGGAATATGTATCAAACGCTTCAAGAATATGCGGAATTACTTCGTTGGGGCATTTTTCGGGAAGTTCGCCCAAAGAATCGTCAACCGAAAGAAAATTGATTCCGTATGGTTTTGTGACTTTGCCGTTTCCGTCAATTCTTGCAACCGCAAGCGGCAAATATATATCGTGCGGACTTCTGCCGTATCTGTCAAACCACGGGGAATTATACCACCACGGATCGTGAGTGTAGTATCTGAAAAGGAAACCGTTTTTGCTGATTTCGGAAATTCGGCTCATTAGTCCGCACAGTTCAAGACCAAAACGGAAATCTATGGCTGCCCACGGCGAATTGGGCGGCGTAAGCATATTATATTTATATATATCGTCCACGGGGCAACCGTGAGCGGAAATATCCATACCTGCGGAAAGGTTGCTTCCTCTTGTTTCTATGAGCATATTGCCCGTTTGCGCCGTGAAATACCGCCAAAATTCGTTTATGGAATCGCGAACGCTTGCTATTCCGTCGCTTTGAAATTTTTTGCTGTCGAACACCTCGCCCGTCCAATTCCATGAATCAAGCGAAAAACCGAATCCGTTGGAAAGCCAAATATTATCGAATCCTACATCTCGGCACAGGCACATAAGCTGTTTTCCCAAAAACTCTCCGATATGAGTTCCTTCGGGAATACCGTTTGGATATGCGGCATAGCGCACGTTATCGGAATTAAGTCTTGACGCGCAATGAAGCCACGCCTTTACGCCAATAATGTTTCCTTTGCATATTTCAGAATGACGTCTGTATTTAAAATCGGATTTTGCAAATTCGGGACCCGGATCAAACGTTTCGACAACGCTGATTTTCTTTCCGGTTATTTCTTCCCCCACTCTTTTTAAAGCTGAAATTATGTTTTTTAAAATCTTGTACGTGATTTTTTTGCGTTCGCCGTTATACATAACCGGACGGACGTGAATATCATTTTTTTCGTTTTCGTTATACGGCGGTTTTTTTGTGGGATTTCCTATGCCTATAACGTCGCAATAATCAAACTCCTGCGAAAGATCGCCGGAATATTCAAGTATTTCGCTACCGTCCGCCGTCCAAAGCATTACCGCAACGCTTTGCGCCTTATCCGTAAGCTTTTCCCAATCTTTAAAAAGCTTGCGGCAAACGTTTTCGATATAACTTTCATCAAAACTTTTAAACGGCTTGAGGCTTGTTTCAAGGCATACTCTGCCGATGATATTTTCTTCGCCGTAATTAAAATTATACATTTTTTTAAATCTCCTTTTACCGATAATCGCAGTTATATGTTATCATATTTTCGCATTTTTGTAAATAGACAAAACGACTTTTATCAGCACTTTTCGACCAAATTAAATATATCCGTAAAAACCTCTTACGCTTACGTCGCCGCCGGTAACGGTTTCGGTTTTGCCGTTATCGAATTTAACTTTAAGTCCGAAGTTTTCGTCGATTCCCACGGCAATTCCGTTACGTTCCGAATTGTTTTGAATAATTCGGATTTTTTCGCCGATACCTACGCAATTATTTTGATATTCGGAAAGATAGCAATTTTTTTTATGCGGAAAATCGTTGATAACGGCGTCAAGTTTGCAAATAAGCGTTGCGCAAAGCTTTGCCCTCTCAACGTTGTTGCGACATATAATTTTTAAAGAAGTTGCAATATCGGAAAGTTCGGGCGGAAAATCTTCCGTGTTGTGATTTACGTTAATTCCTATTCCTATAATTATATGCTCCGAATCGGTATTTCCGCCGACATACGTCATTTCCGTGAGTATTCCGCAAAGTTTTTTGTGTTGATATACAATATCGTTAACCCATTTTATTTGCGTGCTTACAGCGGTTGTTTCCAAAATCGCTTTTCTTACCGCAACGGCTGTCCAAGCGGTTATTTGCGAAAGCGTTTGCGGCGACTGACCTTTTGCGTTCGCCAAATATGATAAATATATGCCTTTATCCGCAGCCGAAACAAAGTTGCGCCCCAATCTCCCCTTGCCTGCCGTTTGCGAATTTGCAATAATGCAATCGCCGTATTCGGATTTTCCGTTTAAAGCCGATTCTTTTAAATACGTGTTTGTTGAATTTACGCTGTCCAACACAATTATTTTTCCGCTTCGTTCGGACGGCAAATATGCGCTTATTTTATCGGCGTATATTTCTTCTTTGTTGTTTAAAAGCATTTATAAACCTCGCAGTATGCGTAATTACATTTTTAATTATACCATAAGCCGAAAAAAATGTAAACTATTATTTTTAAATATTGACAAACTTATTGTTTACGTTTATAATCTTATATAATGTTTTAATTATTTACACTTGGAGCAACAATGAAAAACAATTTGGCGACGCTTTGCGAAATTTCGATATTTACCTCGCTTCTTTGCGTTTGCGCTTGGATTACAATTCCGTTTGCAATTCCGTTCACTCTTCAAACGTTTGCGGTATTTTCGGTTTGTTTGATTTTGGGCGCGCAAAAAGCCGCGTATTGCATTATTACATATATAACATTGGGTATATTGGGGTTGCCCGTGTTTTCGAATTTCAGCTTTGGAATCGGCACGGTATTCGGAGCAACGGGCGGATATATTTTGGGATTTATCTTTATGACGGCAATATACGGTATCACCGTAAAATTATTCGGAAACGGCGACAGTGCAAAAATTTGCGGCTGTATTGCGGGTATGCTTATTTGCTATTTTTTCGGCACGGCGTGGTATTGTTTTCTTTATTCCGACGCCACAAGTTCTTTTTTCGAAATTTTCGGCGTTTGCGCAGTTCCTTTTTTAATTCCCGACTCAGTAAAGCTGTTACTTGCTTTTTATGTTTATAAAAGACTTAAAAAGGCAAGAATAATATATTGAAATACAAATATTAATTTTTATTGCTTGATTTTGGTTTATTTTGGACTTATAATAACATTAAGCAAACAAAATGTGAAAGGACAAATTAAAATGAGCAACATTTGGCACAGCATTAATCCCGCAAGAATAAAAGAGGACGATTTTATTGCGGTTGTTGAAATTGAAAAGGGTTCGAAAAACAAGTATGAGCTTGACAAGGAAACGGGTTCCATTATTTTGGACAGAATACTTTATACTTCAACTCACTATCCGGCAAATTACGGATTTATCCCCAGAACCTATGCAGACGACGGAGACCCGCTGGACGTTTTAATTTTGTGCAGTGAAAACATTATTCCTTTAAGCTTGGTTCACTGCTATCCAATAGGCGTAATAACAATGCTTGACGGCGGAAAGCTTGACGAAAAAATTATTGCAATTCCGTTTGAAGATCCGAATTATAACGAATATACCGATATTTCCGAAGTTCCGCATCACGTTTTCAGCGAAATGAAGCATTTCTTTTCCGTTTATAAAAATCTTGAACACAAGGAAACCGTTGTAAACGACGTTATGGGACGTGCCGACGCAAACGCGATAATTCGAAAATGCCTTGACGCATATATAGAAAAATTTTGCAAATAACGGATATTTTGGGCCTTTGTTCGGTATATCTTAAAACCGAAAAAACATCCGCACACGAAAACACTGATTTTTGCAGTTTTCGTGTGCGGTTTTCTTTATTATAAAACTAAGGCTGTTTTAACAAAATTTTTATTCTTTGCCCACAACATCGGGGAGTTCAAACCAAAATGTGCTTCCTATGCCCAAAGTGCTGTCCACGCCGTATACCGCGCCGTGACCTTCAAGAACCGTTTTTACAATTGAAAGACCAAGTCCGGTTCCCATTTGAGCTCGCTTGTGAGTTTTATCCACTCTGTAATAGCGATCCCATATATAAGGTAAATCTTCTTTGGGAATTCCGCTTCCGCTGTCCGTAACTTCAAAACGCACGGAATCATTTATTTTTGCAAGCTTTACTACGACTTTTTTATCTTCGCCGGTATAGTTAATTGCGTTTATTATAAGATTATATATAACCTGAGAAATTCTGCTTTCGTCGGCAATAACATAAATATCTTCTTCGGCTTCAAGGCTGATGCAATATCCTTCTTTTTCTTTTAATTTATCGAATCTTGATATAATTTCACGCACGCTTGAGGTTATATTATATTCTTCTTTTTTTACCGTAGCTGTGCCTGCCTGCAATTTTGATATATCCAACAAATCGTTTACAAGCGAAGTTAATCTTGTGGCTTCGTCGATAATTACTTGAACATTTTCCGGTGAATTTTCACCGGGAATATCTCGCATTACTTCACTGTAACCCACAATCATTGTGAGCGGCGTTCGCAAATCGTGCGAAACGTTTGCAATAAGTTCGTTCCTTATGCGGTCCGCTTTTGAAAGCTCCTTTGCGGCATAATTCATGGTTTCGTTAAGCTGTTCGATTTCGGCATAGCCTTTACTGTCGAATTTTATATTATAATCGCCTTTGGCAAGCCGTTTTGCGTTTTTGTTCATATTGACAATGGGTTTGGAAATTCTTCGAGCCAAAAAGAATGCCAAAAGCATTGCCGCAATTACGGTGAATACGGAAATATACATCAACATGACAATCAAAGTTCTAACCGTTGCCGCAACGGGAGTTATTAAGGAATCCACAATGATATAGCAGTTTGAGCCGTCCGGCAAATTTGCAACCCGTGTTGAAATTAAATTCAGCGTGGTATTCGGATTAATGAAATTCGGCGGTTCGCCTCGCTTAAAGCCTCTACGGCTTTTTTGCGGCGTTTGCGTGTTTTTGTTTTCTTCCTGCGTTGTTTCTCCTTCAAAAGCGTTTTTTTCCGCCATATGCTCTTTTACGTGGGCGTCGTCGTGAATTTCCAACATATATTGCTGAAAAAACTGCACATAACTTCCGCCGTTATCAACCGCTCTTTCGCAAAGCATATATATGTCGGTTCCGCTTATTTTTTCGATAACGTTTGTGGGAGAAATTGCAAACGAATATACGGTTTCATAATTGGAATCCACTATTTTTACGTTTACATCGTAAGTACGGGCAATATCTTCGATTTTTTCGCCGAAATTATCTTTATATATCACGTTGGATATTTCATTAACGCATTTTTTAAGAGAATCGGTTTTTATTTGCCGATAAATGGTATCAAGCATAAGAGTTTGACAAACCCAAAGTATTACCAACAACACTCCCGTGAAAACGGAAAAATATGCAAATAACCGCCACTTCAACCCGATTCTTGCTTTTTTTGTTTTGCCGCCGTTCATCAGTTTTCCTCGAATCTGTATCCCACGCCGCGAAGAGTTACTATATAATTGTTATAAGGTCCCAAATTTTTTCTTAAAAGCTTTATGTGTGTGTCAAGAGTTCTGTCGTCGCCGTAAAAATCATATCCCCAAACGTTGCTTATAAGCTTTTCTCGGGTAAGCGCAATGCCTCTGTTTTTTGCAAAATAAAACAGCAAATCGTATTCTTTGGGCGTAAGGTCGATTTTTTTACCGTCAACATAAACTATTCTTGCGGAAAAATCAATTTTTATGCCGCCGATTTCAATTGCTTCCACATTGGGTGCGGAAGTTCGTTTTAAAACCGCCGCAATTCTCATCATAAGCTCTTTGGGAGAAAACGGTTTTACAACGTAATCGTCTATTCCCACTTCAAAGCCGTGAAGTTTATCGTATTCCTCCCCTCTTGCGGAAAGCATTATAACCGGAGTGTTTATTTTTTTGCGAATTTCTCGACAAACCGAAAATCCGTCCAAATCCGGCATCATTATATCGAGAATTATAATATCATATTCGTTTTCTCGGCACTTTGAAATTGCTTCCAAACCTCCGGACGCTTCTTCGACTTCATATCCGTCGAAAGCCGCATATTTTTTTATTATATCCCTGATTTTTTCTTCATCGTCGACAACAAGAATTTTACTCATTTGGTTTCTCCTTCCGATTTTCGGTAATTATTATATTTTTACAATTATATATTAAACCGACATTGTGAATTCCACGTGAAAAGAGCTTGAATTATTGCAAATATAATGCCGTCGGAATAACCGACGGCAAATTAACCGTAACGTTCGTTTGGGATATGAACGTTAAAGTTTAAAAATATCTTTTCTTTTTCCCAGCGCAACCGTAAGAATTGTTCCGAAAATTGTTACGGAAATAAACTCACCAGCAAAAACCGTAAGAAAAAAGAACGGAAACGCACCGTTTGCATTATATACAAACTTAAGCACAAACGGAATAATAAGAGTATTTGCGGCAACGGGCGGCAAGGAAGCAATTATGCCCGACGCAACGCCGTAATTATTGTTTAAAAGTGTTTTTCCGACGTAATATGTTCCCAACGCGCCCAAAAGCGTTGCAAAACTTCCGAATATAATATCCCAAAAAGCTCCTCCCACAAGAATATTCGAAATTAAACATCCCAAAAACAACCCGGGAATTGCGAACGGGGTGAAAACGGGAAGTATTGCCATTGCCTCCGAAAACCTTATTTGAACAACTCCGCTTGAAAGTCCGAGCATTGCCGAAAATTCCGTAAGAACAACATACAGCGCCGCGATAATCGCAGTGTGAGTAACAAATTTTGCGCTTTTCATATTAAATTTAATTCTCCTTTAGTTTTATTCCGACCGACAAATAAATCGGGTTATATGCGTATGCAAAAACCTTGGTATTTTCGATCCGTGAGGAAGGTCTCGAACTCACGTGTTTTTATACCGATATACTGTTTAAATATATCCGCAATTATAAAATTATCTTTTGATTTTTCTTGTTGTTGTTTTTTCGAAAGGTTCGTTTCTGATAACAACTTTGGTTACGTTTTTGTAATCCGGAAGATCCGTAAGTTGCTCCTGAATATCGGAAAGCGCACCGTCTTCCGAACGTTTTTCTTCGTCGTCGATATATATTTCCGCCACAAGCGAATATTCTTCGCCTTTGGAATTTTTAAGTCCTCTTACAACCGCTTCGGAAATATATTCAACGTTACCTATTCTTTTTTCTATTTCTTCGGGATAAATGTTTTTTCCGTTGTTAAGAACGATTATATTCTTTTTTCTTCCCGTTATTACAAGTTGATCGTCTTTTGTTATATAGCCGTAATCACCGGTATAAAACCAACCGTCTTTTAAAGCCAGAGCCGTTTGTTCGGGATTTTTGTAATAACCGATCATTACAACGTCGCCTTTTACGCATATTTCCCCTATTCCCTCTTCGTTCGGAGAATCTATTTTCCATTCAAGGCACGGCAATCTGAATCCGACCGTATCATAGCTCATAAAAGATTCGTCGTTTACCGAAACCAGCGGCGAACATTCGGTAATTCCGTAACCGCCGATAAGCGAAATTCCGATATCGTCGAAAAATTCGCCTATTTCGGGGCGTATGGGTGCGCCTCCGCAAACGATTTTTCTTAAATTTCCGCCGAACACTTCGTGAACGTCAGAAAACAGTTTTTTACGAACGTCTATTCCGATTTTTCGCAATGCCTTTGAAATTTTTATTCCGGTTGCAAACTTCTTTTCTTTTCCCTGTTTCTTAATATTTCGCATAATATTTGCATATAAAACTTCCGTAAATGCGGGAACAATGTAAATATACGCAGGCTTATAGTGCTTCAAATCTTTAACAACGTCCTTCATTGAGGCGTTAATGCACAATGTTGTTCTGTAATGAATCGAAACAAGAATATCGCAAACAGCTTCGTAGGTATGATTATACGGTAATACCGAAAGTCCTCTGTCCCAAATTTGCGATACGTGAAGTCCGTAAAAAACGCTTGAACAAAGGTTATGTTCCGAAAGCATTACGCCTTTGGACATTCCGGTTGTACCGGAAGTATAGCATAACATTTTAAGGTCGTTGGGATCGCTTTTCAGGCTGTCGTATTCTTTTTTATCCAAAGATTTTCCTTGGTTAATAAGCTCCTTATACGACAAAATCTTTTCATTTTCGTGTTTTTCAAGGTCAAGCCCGATAAAATATTTTACATTGGGCATATCATTCATATTTTCACGAACCCAATCGGCATATTTTGCGCTGAAGAAAACAGCCGAAGAATCGCTGTCGTTAATAAGATGCGTTTTATCTTGCGACGGGAGTTCTTTATCTATGGGCACATATACTCCGGCGGATTTTAAAACGGTTAAATAAACGGTTATCCATTTATAACTGTTTTCGCTTACGTTTGCAATATGCGCGTTGCCGAGTCCGAGATTTGTAAGCGCAGCACCCAAGTTTTCGGTAACTTCGTTAAATTCTTTAAAGGTGACGTTTACGTCGTCGCCTTTTTCGTTTCGGTAAATATAGGCAATACCGTCGCTTTTTTCGGTGGCAGCCAAATCAACCATTTCTCGAATCGACGAAAAAGGTTGAATGTTATTATATATAACTCTTTTTTTTGCCATAGCTTTATTTTCCTTTCAAATTATTCGTTGCGCTTTATATTACTTATTACTTTTTCAGCGATTGAACGTAATCGCAAAGCTCTCCCACCGTTTTTATTTTTCGCAATTTATCTTCGTTAAGTTCAACGCCGTATTCTTCTTCAATCGTCATTGCAATATCCACAAATTCAACGGAAGTAATTCCGAGGTTTCCCTTTAATTTTGTTTCGGGAGTTATTTCGCTTTCGTCGATTTCAAGCTCGTCCGCAAGCATTTTTTTAATTTCTTCGTACATAAACAATACCTCCATATTTTATTGTCCGTATAAGACAAAATATAACTTATATTAATTATACACGATTTAAGTATTTTTGTCAATATTTTTCCGAAATATCGGTTATTTCTTTTGTACGATTTTTGATTATGGGGAACATTTTTCCCCAAAACGCTTTAATTTTTGTGCAATACGCCGTTTTGCGGCAGTGCGGGCAATATTGAACCTACATTTTCGAATTATTTAAGCAAAGAATTTGCTAAAAAATCCGCCGCTTGGGTTTTGGCGCACGAGCTTTTTCACGAGGCGGCGAGAAGCAACGAGGGACTTTCGGAAAGAATTGTTTCGGCGTTTGAGGCGGCGGGAATTTATGAAAAGAGCGATTATGAAGCGTATGACGAACTTTACCGTGAAGATTATGAAAAGGAATACGGCGGTCTTTCCGAAGACGAAAAGGCAAATATAAGCCTTGAGGAATATGCGGAACGGTATGTGACGGAAGAAATTGCCGCCGACCTTATGCAAAAGGTTTTGGGAAGCGAAGAACTTGCGAAGATGTTTGCGGCGAAAGCCGAAACGAAAGACCTTAACTTTATTGCGAAGTTTATCAGAAGCTTTATTGAAAAGATTAAGGGCGTTTTCGGAAAATCGGGAGCGAACGAAAGATTTATTTATGACGCGGATTCGATTTGCGGGATTTTTGAGAGGGCGGTTAAGGAGAGTACAAACAAAAAAAGCTCCGCAGGAACGGAGACAAAATACAAACGTATCGGAAAAAATAAATACGGCGTTGAGGTTTACGAAACGAGCGAAGAAGTTAAAGGGCTTTCGAAAAAAGAAAAAATACAAAAGTTTTTCGACGTTATGCAAAACGATTATAAGGGCAGAACGGCGAAGTTCATTGCAAACGGAAAAGCCTATTATGCGCAATTTACGAATGACTTTAACCGCAAAAACGTATACACGGACAGTCATTCAAACACTTCCGGTTATGAAGCTAAAATTACCGCAGCGGCTGACGGAGATATTTTCCAACTTGTGGAAAACTCAAAGTATGACGGAAGCAAAAAGGAAATAGGCAAAACCGCCAAAGCGCACAAAAACATTGTTGATTGGGATTATTTTATAAAAACCGTTCAAAT
>CAZJCI010000017.1:0-16527 GCA_964544455.1 uncultured Oscillospiraceae bacterium | reverse complement strand
AAAATAACGAATTTTTTCCGCCTTCAAACGGCTTTTTTCTCACTTTTTTTCGCTTTTTTCTTTGTTTTTCCTTGTTTTAAACAGCAATATCAACCCCAAAAACAGCACTTTTGTTCTAACATTTTCCCAAAAAATCATATAAAATATATATGGAAATAAAATGTAAGGAGAATAAAACAATGAACACACAATATGATTATAACCTTATTCCCAAATCCGAACTCGGCAAAGGTTCGGCAATAACCCTTGAAAAATGCGATACCGAACACGACCTATATTGGAAAATGGCAATAGAAGTGCTGGAGGTTATTCAAGAAAACAACCAAAAAGGCGAACCCACCGTAATGGTTGTTCCCTACGGTCCGTTGGGACCTTATTCAAGGCTTGTATATTTGGTAAATAAATATCGAATCAGCCTTAAAAACTGCACATTTATCAATATGGACGAATATCTTAACGACGATAAAACCTATATCGACATAAACAGCCCTCTTTCGTTCCGAGGCGGAATGAACAGAATTTTTTATTCGCTCATCGACCGGGAACTGAACGTTCTTCCCGAAAACAGAATTTTCCCAGAACCCGGCAACGAAGGCAAGGTTATGGAAATTATTCAAAAATACGGAAAACTCGATATGGCGTGGGGCGGAGTAGGCATAAACGGACACTTTGCCTTTAACGAACCGCCGGAACCGGGCGAAGTTTGCACAAACCAAGAATTTCTTGAAAGACCAACAAGATGCCTGCCAATTTCCCGAGAAACCAAAACAATTAATTGTTTTATGAATTGCGGCGGCGATTTAAACGGTATTCCGAAATATTGCATTACCGTCGGAATGAAAGAAATTATGACGGCAAAACGCATACGTATGTGTATGCCACGAGATTGGAACGCCGGAGCTTTAAGAAAAATTCTTCACGGCGAAGCAACCGCGAGCGTTCCCTGTTCGCTTTTCCGCACTCACCCCGACGCCAAGCTTTATGCCGCCGATGTTGCTCTTGAAAGTCCCGTGCCCGAAATAAGAATTTATAATAAATAAGATTTACCGAAAGGATATTTTATGAAAATTGATTCTTTAAATACAATTCCTTTATCGGCAATGTCCGTGGTTTTTGCCGATAAAATGCCCGATAAATCGGAAACGAATTCAAACGTAACAATGCTTGCCGACGAAACCGCTTCATTTCAGCTTGCTTTTTGCGTTTCGGAAAACGGCGAATTTTGTTCTCCGTCGGTTGAACTCTTAATTGAATCTCCCATTGAAAAATTTATTGTGCCGTATGTTGTGGGCAACGTTGCCGCCGTAAGAATAGGCTATGCTTTTTCCGACGATTGGTTTTTGCGCAAAACGCCCGGAGTTTATCCCGATTATTTGCGTAAAATTAAAAACGGCGCAAAAATTTCTTATTGCGAAAATGTTTGGCAATCAATATTTTTTAACATAAACGAAAACGCAAATGACATTCCCGGCGGAACATACGATGTTAAAGTTACGTTGAAAAGTTGCCAAAACGACAGTATTTTTTCAACTCAAATATTTAAAATTAACGTAATCGGAGCAAAATTGCCCAAACAAAGCGTAACCGCAACAAATTGGATACACTATGACTGTATGTGCCATTTTGCTTCGTGCAAACCTTTTTCCGCAAAGTTTTGGAAAGTTTTTAAAAGTTATGTTACTCTTGCCGCAAAAAACGGTCAGAATATGATTTTGACGCCTGCGTTCACTCCGCCGTTGGATACTGCGGTGAACGCCGAAAGACCGACGGTTCAGCTTGTGGATGTGGAAAAAACTTCCGACGGCTATGAATTTGATTTTTCAAAATTATCAAAGTTTATTGAAATATCGCTTGAATGCGGAATTGAAAAGTTTGAACATTCGCATATGTTCACTCAGTGGGGCGCAAAACATACCCCGAAAATCATAGTGAAAGAAAACGGAAAAAACGTTAAAAAATTCGGTTGGCACACCGACGCAACAAGCAAAGAATATAAGGAGTTTTTGACGGCATACATAGGCTCGCTGAAAAAATATCTTTTGAAAAAAGGGTGGCTGGAACGGTTTTTCTTTCATATTTCCGACGAACCCACAACAAACAATATTGAATCATACGGTGCGGCAAGCAAACTGATGAACGGACTTTTGGGCGATTTGCCAAGCGGCGACGCTCTTTCGGAAGTGGATTTTGCAACTCAAGGCGTGGTGAGAACCCCCATTGCCGTTTCCCGTACAATTCAAAGCTTTTTGGGCAAAACCGATAATTTGTGGATTTATTATACCGGGGCGGAAAGTAAAGATTATCTTTCCAACCGACTTATCGGTATGCCGCCGGAAAGAAACCGAATTTTGGGGCTTCAAATTTATTATTACAATATTAAGGGCTTTTTGCAGTGGGCGTTTAATGCGCATCACACAAGACTTTGCGAAAATTTTATCAATCCTTATAAATCCTCCGAAAGCAATTTGAATTATGTTGCGGGGACATCGTATCTTGTATATCCCGAAACGGACGGCGCAACTCCGTCTTTAAGGCTTATGTATTTCCGCGATTCGATGCAGGACATAAGAGCGTGCGAACTTTTGGAAAGCCTGACAAGCAGGGAATTTGTTATTTCGATAATAGATGAAATAATTCCGAATTTCGGAATAAACTGCAAAATAACCAAAGAGCAAATGACAAATGTGCGTCAAGAAATCAACGCTCAAATTGCCGCCGAAACGGAGATAGTTTTATGAAAAAACTGTTTATATCCAACGCCGAAATTCTTTGCGGCAACACGTTTTTGAAAAATTGCGGCATGTTGGTGAAAGACGGAAAAATTGCGGGCTTTTGCGCCGAAGCACCGTCGGATTGCGAAGTTACGGACGTTTGCGGAAAGCTTGTTATTCCCGGGTTTATCGACATACACGTTCACGGCGGCGGGGGAAGCGATTTTATGGACGGAACTTTGCAAGCTTTTTCAACCGTTTCCAAAACTCATTGCCTTTGCGGAACAACGGCGATGTGCCCCACAACCGTTGCTTGCCCGCCCGAAGTGCTTTACGGTATTTTTGAAACATATAAAAAAGCCAAAGCACAAAGCGAATATTCCGATTTTTTGGGCATACACCTTGAAGGTCCGTTTATTTCGGAGCAAATGAAAGGGGCTCAAAACCCAAATTACATACTAACGCCCGAAAATAAACTGCTTGAACAAATTCTTGAAAAAGGAAAAGACGTAATTTCAAGAATAAGTTTGGCTCCGGAACTTGAGGGAATGGATTTTGCAATTCCGAAAATAAAAGAGTTCGGCGCAGTTCTTGCAATCGCTCACAGCAACGCCGACTGTCGGCAAACGGTTAAAGCTTTTAATATGGGGGTAAATTTAATAACACACCTTTACTGTTCGACGCCAAGCGTAAGAAAAATAAATCAAAAGCTTTATGCGGGCATTGTGGAAGCGTATTATTTGCTTGACAATATGAAAGCGGAACTTATCGGCGACGGTTGCCATGTGCCTGCGGAAGTAATTTGCATGGTAAACAAACTTAAAAGTGCGAAAAACGTTTGCCTTATAACGGACGCAATGCGAGCCGCGGGGACAAACGAGATGGAAAGTTATTTGGGCGCAAAGATTCCCGAAAACAGGGTTATAATAGAAGAGGGCGTTGCAAAGCTTCCGGACAGGTCGTCTTTTGCGGGCAGTATTGCCACAACGGATAAGGTTTTTAAAAACGCGGTGCGCAACGCCAAACTTCCCGTTGAAACCGTTTCGCAAATGATGAGTTTGACTCCCGCCGAAATTATGGGGGCGGATAAACGCAAAGGCGTTTTGAACGTCGGCTACGACGCGGATTTTTTAATTATCGATTCGGAATATAACGTTGAAAAAGTTTTTGTCAGAGGAGAGTGTAAGAAATAATTCAAGCCGCCCATACGAAAAAATATTGAGAATACGTTTTGAAAAACAAGACGAACAAATAATTTTTTTGTCATTCTGTGCCAAAAAACAAACCGTATCAAAAAGCAATATGCGCAAGTCCGAAAAACGGACTTGCGTATTTGTTTATGCCGTGCCTTGACGAAAATATTTAAATATGCCCTTGCTTTTTCAGTAATTCGACAAGCTTTGTGACGTTTTTTTCAATGCTTGCCAAATCGCAACGCATTGTTATGTCGGCATATTTTTCGTAATAGGGCAAACGCTGATTATAAATATCCCTGAGCGTTTCGCCTTTATCAAACGCAATTCCTCGGGTTTTTATGTTTCGTATTCTTTTTGAAACCGCCATATAGGGAAGCGAAAGATAAATAGCAACGCCGTTTTTTTTCAGACTTTGCATGGAATCTTCTCTAAGCACGGCGCTGCCGCCGGTGGCGATAACCGCGCCCGAAATGTTTGATAAGGTTAAAATCGAATCCCGCTCTATATCAAGAAACGCTTCTTTTCCGCTTTCTTCCACAATTTTGTGAAGCAGTTTTCCCGTTCTTTTTTGAATTATAAGGTCGGTGTCGATGAAATCGGCACCCAGCGTTTTTGCAAGCAAAACGCCCAAAGTGCTTTTTCCGCTGCCCGGCATACCTATAAGTATTATATTTTTCAAAATATTAAGTATCCTTAAAAGTTAATTATTGTGTTTTTCTTTGTCGGCTTGCGTTGCGGAAGAAAGAGTGTTTTTCAGTAACATTGTGATTGTCATGGGACCCACGCCTCCGGGAACGGGGGTTATATACGAAGCCTTTGAACAGCATTCTTCAAAAGCAACGTCGCCGGTAAGTTTGCCGTTTTCGTCACGGTTCATACCTACGTCGATAACAACGGCGTCGTCTTTTATCATATCGGCGGTAAGAAGACCGGATTTTCCCACAGCGGCAACGATTATATCGGCTTCCCCGGTATATTTTGCAAGATCGGCTGTTTTGGAGTGACAGATTGTAACCGTGCAATCGGCTTGCAAAAGCAACAGAGCCATGGGTTTTCCCACAATGTTGCTTCGCCCTATGACAACAGCGTGTTTTCCTTTGGTGGGAATGTTATATCTTGAAAGAAGCTCCATAATTCCCGCAGGCGTGCAGGGAAGAAACCGAGGCGCGCCAAGAGTGATTTTTCCCACGTTTTCTTCGGAAAAAGCGTCGACGTCTTTGGAGGGAACAATTTGCGCAACAATGCGTTTTTCGTCCAAATGTTTTGGGAGGGGAGACTGAACCAAAATTCCGTGAATGTTTTTGTCGGCGTTTAATTTTTTGATAAGCGCGGTAAGCTCGGCTTCAGAAGTCTGTTCGGGAAGGGCATATTCTTCCGAATAAAAGCCGACCTCGTCGCAGGCTCTTTTTTTGTTTCTGACATAAATTTTGGAGGCGGGATCTTCGCCGACGATTATAACCGCAAGCCCCGGTTTTGTGCCGTTTGCGGTTAAAACTTCCGCTTGAGCCTTTATTTCTTCCCGAATTTTTGCGCTTGTGAGTTTTCCGTCAATCATTGTTGCCATTTTTGCTTTCCTCCTTGTTGGTTAATGCCGAACTTTCGGCGTTTTTGGCGATTATTTCGTCGTTTTCGTCGTTTTTGTTGGTTTCTTTGTTTTCGTTGTTTTTAACGTTTTCGTCGGTTGCGGTATTTGCCGCTTTTGTGCCGTCGGCAATGTTTGCGGTAGCGGTTGAATCTGCATTGTCGGCTGTTTGTTTTTCGAAATTTACGTCGGCGTTTTGGGAAAAAAGATTAACATATTCTTTGTTATTTAAAACTACGGATTTTCTTTTTATTGTGAAAAACAGCAATAACGCCGCCGAAACAACAAATGCGCAAAGCGCAAGAAGCTGTGAAATTTTTATGTTGGAACTTCCAAGATAAAGGCTGTCAGAACGCAAGCCCTCGATAAAGAATCTGCCGAGTCCGTACCACCCGAAATAGCAAAGTATTATTTGACCGTCGAATTTCTTTTTTTTATAAACAAAACTTACAACGACGAATCCCAAAATATTCCACAAAGATTCGTAAAGAAACGTGGGGTGCACAAGTTGAGTTCCCAACGTTACTTCCGAATTGAGTTGCATTCTTAAAAAATAGTTTTTTTCGAAATACGGAGTTTTTATGACTTTGCCCAAAAATTCTATTCTGTCCAAATGCCCGAACGCTTCTCCGTTGCAAAAGTTTCCCCACCGTCCTATTGCCTGACCGATGAAAACGGAAATCGAAGCCGCGTCGCCGAATTTTAAAAAGCTTATTTTTTTAACTTTCGAAACAATAAAAACCGTTATTACTCCGGCGATAATTCCGCCGTAAATTGCCAACCCGCCGTTCCAAACGGCAATTGCTTCATAAAAACTGTGATATTCCGAAAGCGAAGTTAAAACATAATAGGCTCGTGCGCCCACAATGGAAAACGGAATTGTCCAAATGGCAAAATCCAAAACGTCGTCGGTGGAAATGCCTTCTTTTTTTGCATATTTAACGGCGTTCATTACCGATAGAATAATTCCCAAGCATATTATTAAGCCGTACCAGCGTATTTCTCGCCCAAACACGGTAAACGCAACCGGATTTATGTTGAACGCCGTGTTCGCACCGAAAATTCCGGGAAATGAAACCTGAGTCATAATTTAACCGTCCTTATGTTGATAATGTCAATTCTCAAGCGGCAGAATTTTTGAAATTGCAAACGCCTCTTGCGGAAAATCGCTTAACAGTCTTTTATTTACTTCGTCCAAAGTTACTTCGGCAACAAAGTTTGCTTCGGCAAGAAGATCGCAACCGAAAAAGCGGTACATAATAAAAGAGTTGGCAATATCGTCCGTGCTGTCGAAATTGCGGACAATATCCGCATAAAGCGCGCGCTTTGCACGTTCGAATTCTTCGTTTTGAATTCCGTTTGCCTTATATTTTTCGATTTCCTTTTTGATTTCCGCATATACGGCGTCGGGGTTTTGTGAATATCCCGAAATTGCCGTATAGGAAAATGCGGAATGCGCGTCAAGCGACGCCGAAAAAGAGTTGTTGATAAGTCTGTCGGCGTAAAGGCGGGAATAAAAATCGCTTGCCTTTCCGAAAATAACTCGCAAAATTATGCTTGTTTGTGCGGCTTTGCGGGCAAGAGCGTCGCCGCTTTCAAACTGATTGGGAGATTTTATTCCGACGGAAAACATGGGCATGGAAACTTGCATTTTTTGGCAAATTTCGGGTTGGTTTATTTCTTGCGGTTCGGAAGGATAAATTCGTTCCACGTTAAGAACGGGGGCTTCCTTTAAAACTTTATCGCAAATTTTTTCAACGTCGTCCGGCAAAAATTTGCCGCATACGCAAAGAGCCATATTGTTAAGATTATAAAACGTCGCATAGGTTTTGTGAAGAGTTTCGGCGGTGATTTGGGCAATTGTTTCAACGGTGCCCGCTGTGTCGATGTTTACGGGGTGATTCTTATAAAGCGCACGCAACAAATTGAAATAGAGCCGCCAATCGGGGTTATCGTCATACATTTTTATTTCCTGACCGATTATGCCCTGTTCTTTGTCCACGGTTTCTTTTGTAAAATAGGGGTGCGTTACAAAATCAAGAAGAATTTCAAGGTTTTCGTTTAAATTTGCCGTTGCCGAAAAAAGATAAACCGTTATATCGGAGCTTGTATAGGCGTTTGCGTTTGCTCCGTATTCGGCATATCTTTTAAAGGTATCGACGCCGTCTTCGTTTTCAAACATTTTGTGTTCAAGAAAATGAGCGATTCCGTCCGGCACGGCAAATTCTTTGCCGTCAACCTTAAAGCGGTTGTCGATTGAACCGAACTTTGTGCCGAAAACGGCATAACCCGTTCCGGAATTTTTGGGTATAACATAAATATCAAGCCCGCTTTTGTGCTTTTTATAATAGTATTTTTCGTCGATTTGCTTGTTTTCGAATATTTCGAAACTCATAAAATTCCCCCCTGTTCTTCGTCGGCTTCTTCCGCTGTGTTTGTTCCTTTAAGAAAATAAACGGTGTCAAGCTTGACGGTATTTGCCATGGCGATAATTTCTTCTTTTGTGACTTTTTTTATTTTTTCGATTACCTGTTCGATTGTAAGATTTTCCGCGCCCGAAATAATTCTGTTAAGATACCAAGAAACAATTCTGTCGGCGTCGTCGTAACAGCTTATATAGTTGTTTTCAAGCGATTTTTTGGCAACGGTAATATCGTTTTCGGAAAAATCTGCGTTTTTCATGGCGTCCAGCTGACGTAAAATTTCTTTTTCCGCACGTGTTTCGTCGCCCACCTTTACGCCGCTTGAAATATACATAAGACCTTTTGAAGCTTCAAATCCGGAAGAGCAATAATAGCAAAGGCTGAGTTTTTCTCGCACGTTTTCGAAAAGCTTGCTTGACGGAGACGCGCCGAAAATTGTGTTGAATACGCTGAATATTTCGGTGTTTTTGCTTTTTACGCAAGAGCCTGTTCGGAATCCCATGGAAAGTTTTCCCTGATTTACGGGCATTTCTTCCGTTACACGCTTAATTTTGACAACGTTTTGGTTTACGGAAGACTGCGCATAGTTTGCGATTCTTTGGGAACGAGCGGCAAATTTTTCTTGAATTTGCGAAATAAGAGAATCTTCGTTGCAAACTCCCACAAAAAATATTTCTATGGGAGCGTTTGAAAATTCGCCGAAATAAAAATCCGTAAGAGCTTGCGGCGTTACCGCCGAAACGCTTTCAATCGTTCCCAAATGTGAAACCGCATATGCTTCGCCTTGGCACATTATATCGATCATACGTTTGTGGGCATACAGCTGTTTGTTGTTTATTTCCGATTCGATTATATCGCAAAGATTCTTTTTTTCGCTTTCGACATATTCGGCGGAAAATACGCCGTTTTCAAGAAAAGGACTGAAAACGCAAGCCGCAAGAATATCGCAGGCGGCGGAAATAAGGTCTGTTTTGTCCGGAATGAGTTCGTTGCGCAAAAAGCTTGCTCGGAAAGAAACCGTTTGGTTTTCTCCGCATTTGCCGCTTCCGCCCGAAAGCGTTGTTGCATAAAGATATTCAAGTTGTCTGTTCAGCGCAAGCATTGTTGGATATTGCTTGCAACCACGGCGAAGAACCGGCGGCAAAAGCGAAGCCAACGGCGCGTTTTGCGACGTTAAAGGCAGTGTGAAATTTATTTTCAACAAATTGGTTTTAAATTTATCCGCTTGAATAATATTAAGATTTATTCCTTCGGCAATATTAATTCTTGTCATAACAGATTCCTTTCCTGAAAGTCAAATCGCTATAATAATATTATACCACAAATTCGTTGAAAAGTAAAGGTATTATTTGTTAATTTTAACACTGTTCGGCGGTATTTTTCGGTCTTGTTATATGAATTTTGTGAGTGCCGCAAGTTATTTTTATTTTCCCCGCAATTATTTCGCCGTCAAGCGTTATTTGCGGTTGTTTGCCCTCGGAATATTCAATAAAATATTCGCAGTTTTCGGCGGGGAAAATGCGTAAAACGGATTCGTTGCAAAGGTTTGTTACCGACGGAGAGGAAACGTCGATTTCAAAAAATTTTTCTTTTTGCGACATGGAATAAAAACGCAAGCCGAAAATTTGTTCAAGAATAAGTCTGTAATACCAAGCCGCGCTTCCCGTATAAATCGACCAGCCGCCTTGCCCCAAATGTTCGGAGTTTGAATATATATCTCCCGCAAGATAATATGGTTCGACAAAATAGGCGTTTTTGGCTTTTTTGCCCAAATATCCGCTGTGGCGTAATATGGGATTTTGAGCGTTTACGGCGTTTTCCGCCATTTTTCGCATTTCGTAAGAAAGAGAATATTCTTTGTTTTTATAAAGAATGTTTGTGGCGGCGCAAAGTCCCAACGCGCCCCAAATTGCCGCATGAGTATATTGACCGCCGTTTTCGCGTATACCCGCAACATAGCCCTTAATATAGCCGGGATTTTGCCTTGAGTTTTCAAACGGCGGAGAAAACAGCTTGAATATATTATATTCGCCGTCGAAAAGCTCATTATAGGCGTTTTTAAGGATTTCAAACAGATTTTCGGGAGAAATCGGAACGCACAGCGGCGAAAAGCATTGCGGCAGAAGATCTATTTTACATTCGTCGTTTTCGGGATCTCCAAGTTTTTCTCCGTTGGGAAAATAGGCTCGAATAAATTGCTTTTGATTTTTGCAAAGTCCGTATTTTTCGATTGCGGATAAAAGCCCGAGTCTTGCGTGCGAATATTTGTTTAAAACTTCAAAATCCTGCATTTTGCCGCAAACGTTGAAAAACTTTTCCAACGTCAAGCACAAAAACATTCCAAGCCACACGGATTCTCCGTCGGCGTTATCGCCGATGTTGCTGTAACCGTCGCACCAATCGCAACTTCCGATAAGAGGGAGTCCGTGTGAACCAAGTCTCGAAATTCCTCTGTCAAGCGCGCGTTTGCAGTGTTCATATACGCTTTCGGATTCGGTCGCCTTTTCCGCAGCCACATATTTTTCCCGTATGAGCGTATCGCACCCAATTAGTTCTTCCGCTTTTGCATAGTTTATTTTTTTCAGTAAAAACGATTTATCGCCGCTGTGTGAAAAAAATTCGGCAACAACAAAGGGAAGCCACAAATAATCGTCGGAACAAAGAGTGCGAACGCCCTTGCATATAAACGAACCGTTCTTTTCGCAATCGTGCCACCAATGAAGCGCGTCGCCCTGCAAGAATTGGCGTGAGCAACAGCGAAAAATGTGCGTTTTTGTTAAATCGGGGCGTGAATACATAAGGCATAGGCTGTCTTGAAGTTGGTCCCTGAATCCGAACGCACCTCCGGATTGATAGAACCCGCTTTTTGCGAAAAATCTTGCGGCGGCGTTTTGATATGGCAAAAAAACGTTGAACAAAACGGCATAGGACTTGCAAAATTCGCTGTTGCTTTTCGGCAATATTTTTATAGGCGGCAAAAGCGAATTTGCAAATTTTATTGCCGAAATCTTTTCTTTTTCGCCGTTAAAAGCGGATTTTAACGTGAAATCAAGAACGTTTTCGTTATCGTTGTACGCGCCCAAAACAAACCGATAATACTTGCTTACGTTTGAAGCGTGCACGTTCAGACTGACTGCGGCGCAGTTTTGTTCGGAACTTAATTCCGCATCGTTTTTAAGATATATTCGGCTTAAATCGGTTATATATTCCGCTTGACATTCGCTTGCGCATTCCGACTGTGCGGCGATAAATCCGCAATAATTGCCGAAAAATTCGGAAAAAGGATTTTTAAAAGTCAAAACGTTGTGCCGAACGGAGAATTTCAGGCGTTGCGTTTCGCTTTGTTTTCGTCCCATTACGGGAATCGAGCAATAAATAAGCTTTTTTTGTTCTTCGCTTCCGGGCGGAAATTTAAGTTTGACGTCGCAATATTTTGCGCATAGTTTTTGCGAAACATAAACGCAAACTTCATATTCGATTCCGTCCGCAACCCCCTTAAAAACGGCGACGCCGACTTTAAACGTAACATATCTTGCCATTGCGCATAAATCGTAAGTTTTGCTTTCCGAAGCAAGAAGCAGTTTTTCGCCTTTCATATCCGAAAGAGGGGAGTTGAAAAACGGAGTTATTCTTTTGTTTTGCGCATTTGAAACCCAAGTATAGCCAAGGCTTGAATGAGTGAGCAAAGCGGAAATTCTTAAACCCGTAAGAACGTGAGAATAAGGGGCTTTAAATTCTCTATCCTTGCGTACCGTGAATCCGTCTTTTTCAAAAAAACCGTGCGAAAGCGATAAATATTTTTCTTTTTCGCTTGCAAAATCTATTGAAAGATTGGGCGAAGTAACGGGTAAATTCAAATTTTCGGTTGAGGAGGACGGTTGAATTTTTCGGCTGTCGTAAAGTATTTCGGCTTTTAAAGCGGCAATTTGAAAAACCGCGTTTGCGCTTTGCAAATCCAAACTGCCGTCGATAAGAAATATGCCGCCGTCTTTTCTTGAAATATGGTCGGTGCAGTCGCATTCCGCAATAAGTTCGCAAATTTCCGAAAATACCGGGCGGCGGTAGCGTTCTTTTTCGTTATAAACAATGCATAAATCAAGCTTTATTCCCGAAAGACGCAAAAGCTTTGCGGCGCGCAAATATTTTTCGATTTTCGAAATCAGCGAAGCGGAAATCAGCGAAATTGCAATAATCGGTAAATCGCCCGAAATTCCGTATTTCCAAAGTTTATCCATACCGATATATAAAGTTTTTTCGTTGGAAATACGTTTGAACGATGCGTCCGGAAAAGCAATGCCGTAAAGCATTTTTTCCACCGCCGAAGGAGCGGTTTTCGAACCGAACGTTCCTATTCCCGCAACGGAGCACAGCTTTTCCGAAGTTTCGGCAAGATTTTTGGAATATTCCGCAAACGACGCCGCTCTTGCAAGATTTATTGCCGAAATTGTTTTTTCAACCGAATCCGCTTTGCAAATCAACAGTTCGGAAACAAATTTTCCGTCTGTTTGTTTTGCAACGGTATTTATTTTGCAATACGGCTGAATAAGCGCGCCTACGGAGCAATCGCTTGATGCGGAGAATATTTCGGAAAAGCTTTCGGGTGTTGTTAAATTGGAAAAAATTTTATCTCGCTTTGCGCAAAAATCAAAATCGGCGGAAATATCCGAAAGAGCCACTCCGAGGTATTGAAATTTTTCCGTTTCCGTTCGGGGGCGGCGTTTATAAATCAGTATTTTTTCTTTTTCGTAATATTCCGCTTCCAAAAAAAGCGACGAAAAAGCAATGTGCGAAAAATAGTCATCTTCTTTGGCAATTACCGGCGTAAAGCAAAAACAAAAGGCGGCGTTTTGCGGCTTTTTGGCGGAAACGGCGTTTTTGGGCGTGAGTTCGGCTTTTATTGCAAAAGTTGTTCGGTTGGCAATTGTAAAACTTTGCGAAAATTCGCAAACGCCCTTAAGACGCACAAAGTTGGAACAAAAACCGCCGGAATATTTTGAAAAATATTCGGAATCGTTTTGGTTGGGGTTTACAAGCGGCGAGCACGAAACGGTTGCGCCGTTAAAATTCGCAAAACAAAAAAACGAATCGGTGCAATAATATTTGTCAAACTCGCAGTTGTTTATGAGGTAATCGCCCATGCTCATTTTTATATGCCCGGAGGTCGAAACGATAATTTTTGAATAACCGTTTGAAAGCAACGAAACGTTTGGCGTTTTAAGCGAAGGGTTTGTGTGAATTTTGCCTTCCACGCTTTGCAAAACCGATTTTACCGGAATATCTTTTTGTTTTTTAAGCTTTCGTATTACGGCGTTTACGGGGATTTTTTCTTCAAGCAGTTCTTTTGCGCTTTGCATTGCGCTGTCGCTCATAAAGCGTTTTTGCAGTTTGTTTTCGAATGCGGCGTTGCAAAGTGAACAAAGACTCATTCCCAAGTGGTGCGACATATAGCTTTTTACGGCGGAACCGTTTGGCGAACCTCTTCCGGGAGTGAAATCGACGGATTCAAAAAAGCCGTATTTGTCGTAAAGTCCTGTTTTTTTCATTACGTCAAGATTGGCAAAAGCCTTTTTTTTATCAATACAAAGCGCAAGAAACGACGAATAAGGAGAAATAACCAAATCCTTTTCCAAACCGCTTTTAAGAGCAAGCGACGGAATGCCGAAAGCACGATAGCGATAATTCATTGAACTGTCGAAAGAAAAATAGCCGCTTTCGGAAATTCCGAATATTTGCTTGCCGTTTCTTTCGGCTCGGCGCAAACTTTGCTCGCGCATTGTGAAAAACATTGCTTCGCCGCAAAGAGAACCTTTGTAAATCGGCAAAAAAATGGGAGGCATAAAATATTCGAAAGCCGTGCCCGACCACGACGAAAGACCTATATAGCCGCCCGAGCCCACAAGCGCGCGGGAAAGACTTTTCCAATGTTTTGGGGGAACGTTGCGCTTGGCGCATTCAATATAGCTTATTGTCCGAGCTTCGCTCATAAGCAAATCGTAACAACCGCCGTTTTGAACAAATTCCCCGTCGGAGGTCGGTTCCGCGCCAAGCGAAAACAAATTTCTGCTTTTGTTGTAAAGAAAACCGTAATCAGTGTTGTTTTCAAGCCGTTCTATGCGCTTAATCAGTTCTATAAGCGTGGTTGATTCGCTGACATATTCCCGCAAACCTTGCCTTAACGTTATCAGGCAAGCCGTTAAGTTTCCGCTGTCCACCGTTGAAATATATTCGGGAGGCAAAACGGCAAGAGTTTCCGTGTCGTACCAATTAAAAAGATGTCCTTTGAACTTTGGAAGTTTTTCCACTGTCGTTACGGTTTGGCAAATTCGCTTTTCGGCTTCGGCTGTGTTTATAAACGAAAAATCCCGTGCGCACAAAACCGACAGTAGATATAAGCCGATATTGGTTGGAGAAGTTCTGTGCGCAACGGATTCGTGCGGGGCAAGCTGAATGTTATCGGGCGGCAAATAATTTTCGGATTCGGTTACGGTATCTTTAAAAAAGTTCCAAATGTCAGCCGCATATTTGCGGGATTTTTGCGAATATTCACGGCTTTGGGAACGGTTTTCTCGGCGTTTGTCAAACGAAGTGTGATATGCCGTAACCGGAAACGAAAACCATAACAGCGAAATAAATCTTAAAAATCCGGGCGGGCTGAAAGCAAAAAGCAAAAATCCCGAAAAAGCGCAAAAAATATTTTTGTGAACAAACATTGTGAGACTTCCGTCGCCGCTGTCGCTTTGAGCGGCGGTTTGCCATTCAAGCGTTTTTTTGCCCGAAACAAAGGCTCTGTAAAGGCTTCTTAAAATTGCGTCCGCGGAAGATAAGGCAATTTGCGGCAACATTGCAAAATTAAACAAAGTTCTGAAAACGCTTTGCCATATTCCCGCTGTAACGCCTTTTGAAAAGAATTTGCGGGATACGACGGGAAAAGAAAATTGCGAAAAAGTGGAAATTATGTCGGAAATAAGCGGAAAAATCAAATATAAAAGAGAAAACAAAATTAAAAGCGAACGAATTTGGGGCGGGTAAAACATTGAAACGAATATTCCGACAAAGGAAAAAATCGGAACAACCGCACTTTTTGCATTATCCGCAAGTTTATATTTTGATAATGCCGAAATGTTGTTTTTTCGGTAATCTTTTTTTGAAAAATATATTTTTGGGAACAAGTACGCAAGATTTTGAATATCGCCTCTTACCCAGCGGTGACGGCGTTTTAAATAGGAAAGCTCGTGCTTTGGAAATCCGTCCGTAAGTTCCATGTCGGAAATCAGCGCACTGCGCAGTTTTGCGCTTTCCAAACAGTCGTGACTCAAAATTTTGTCTTCGGGAAAAGTGTTGTTTTTATCTATGACTTCATAAAATACGTCTGCGTCGAAAATTCCCTTGCCGCAAAAAATTCCTTCGCCGAAAACGCTTTGATAAACGTCGAATGCGGCAAACGAATAAATGTTTGTTCCGCCTTCGCCGCACATTATGCGAGAAAACGGAGTGGCTCCCGCCGCGGAAAGCTCCGGCGCGCAACGAGGTTGCATTATTGCATAGCCTTGCGTGACAATGCCTTTGCTTTTATCCACAAACGGTTTTGCCAAAGGATGTATCATTGCGGAATACATATCTTTAACGCAGTCGATGGGTAAATTCGTATCCGAGTCCAGGGTTACCACATATTTTATTTTTTTTGAACCGAAAACCTCCAAGGCGAGGTTTTCGGAGCGTTCGTCGAAAGTTGTTTTTTTACCTTTTAAAAGACGTACCAATTCCACAACCGCGCCTCTTTTGCGTTCCCACCCCATAAAAGCTTCTTCGCTTTTGGAATAGCTTCTTCGGCGTTCAAAAAGAATAAATTTTTTTCCGTATTTACGGTTGAGCGAATCTATTCGCCCGTAAGCGTAATTTAAGGTTTTATTGTCGCCGGGAGCTTTTGGGGCGCAACCGTCCTTTAAATCGCCCAAAATTCCGAAAAAAACGTTTTCCGCGCCGTTTGAACGGTATATGCTTTCCAATCTGTCGAAAAGCGCGCCGTCTTTTTCTTCGCCCAAAAGCAAAGAGGTTATTACAACAAGAACCGAGGCGTTATCGGGAATATCGCACAGTTCCATTCTTGGCAACGGAACGCTTTTTATGATTTTTGAAAATAAATAATCGACAACGCATTTTGAAAATTCCCAAACGGGGAAAAAAGCAATCGCAAAAACGGGAGAAACAAAAATAAGCGGCGTTACGCTTGCAAGGGTTAGGGCTGTAAGCAGAAAAAAATAAAGACGTTGCGGAAATTCGGGATATTGAAAAAGCGGATAGCCTATGTGCCTTTTTCGCTCGTCGGTTTGGCTTTGCGCCTTTTTTAAAAGCGTTTCGGCAAAATCCGTTTCGCGCATATTCGCTTTTTTTGCAAGCTCCGAAACTTTTTTTATATACGTAATTTTGGTTGAATCGGTCATATTGTTAAATGCTCCGGAGGGATCGAGGGATAAAATTTCGGCAACCCTGCTTTTAAGAAGTTCGTTGTCAAAATTGCAGTGCAAAACATATCGCATGGATTCAATGACGTTTTCAAGCTTTCGGGCATATTTTTCTTCTTTGCGCAACAAACCGTTTGTTTTTTTGTTTTTGTA
>CAZJCI010000016.1:0-16679 GCA_964544455.1 uncultured Oscillospiraceae bacterium | reverse complement strand
CGAACAAACAACTTATAAATCTTGTGGTACACTTTACGGAAGAAGAAAGCGGATACGCATAAATTGGACAACATTATGTTATTTTTTCTTTTTGGGAGTATATGTTTTATCAATATATTTTTGTTTCCATATCTCATCATGATAAGAACCGTATTCCGATATTTTACAGTCATTGAAAAGGTCGTCTGCAATCTCAAGAATCACATCTTTAAGTTCAAGATTTTCTAAATATTTTTTCGGAATTGCACTCATACCAAGATATGCTCCGAGAATGTTGCCGGTTACAGCACCGGTGGAGTCACTGTCGCCGCCATGATTAACCGCAGCAATCAATGCCTTATCAAAGTCATTCTCGTATTTTAATGCACAATAAACAGCAATAGCAAGAGTTTCTTCCGCAACCCAACCTTCACCGATTTCTCGCATAGCGTCGAGGTCATTCATATCTTTTTGCGAAAGTTTAATTGCTATTTCCATAATTTCAATAAATTCGGAAATATACTTTGAATGTGCAAACTTTTTTCTTATTGCAAGAATAGAGTCATTAACTGCATTTAAAATTGAAATGCCGTCATTGTGGGATATAAGGTGAATGATATGTACCAGTGCTGCAGACGGTAAATAACCCAACTCATGCCCGTGAGTTAAAGCAGCGGCTTCGGCTCCTATCATATCAACATCATAGTTTTCCGTTTTCTTATCCTCGAAATACAATCCTATCGGTGCAACACGCATTACGCCGCCGCATCCCTTGCTATTGTTTATAGGGGTTTCGATAGTTCCGTTACAACCTTGCATAATTGCATTGATGCAGGTTCTGCCGGGTTCTCTGCTATGGTTTAATTCATCAACATTATTCAGCCAACAACTATGTTGAGGTACTTTTCCAAACTGTTCGGCTCCTTGTGTTAAGAGCCAATCTTTATATGCCAAAGATATATAAGACGTGTATGTACCCATCATTCCTTGAGTCATACCTATTGTCGTTCCTACCAATAATCCATTGGCGGTAAACAATGTCATTTGGGTATCGTCGGAGATATGTGCTACTCCGTCAATAAGCGAATATTCGGTTATGCCGTTTTCTCCGTATTTTTTAAAGATCAGTTCTTCGCTCAAGAATTCAACGGCATATCCCAAAGCGTCGCCTGCAGCTCCGCCAATAAGACAGCCTCTGTATTTATCAAGATTTTTCAAGTGTTTCATCTCCATTCCCATGCTTACGTAAAATTCAAAACATCATTTTCGTTTTTTTGTGTGATAGTTTTATTTTATCCCTCACCAAAACGGATAATCGAACAATTAAGTTTTTTTAATATATAGCTACAATAAGTTTGAGAAGCTTAGAAGCTCATTTCCGCTCTTTGATTGCCGAACAGTTAGATGTCCGCAAAGCATTAATCTCCGTTTTTTTACTTAAATAATACCACAAGATTGATGGAAATGTCAATGTTTTAAATTGAATTAACCATATTAATTATAACCGGTTCGGTGAATTTATACTTACAGTTAAAGTGTTCCGTTATGGTGAATAATTCGCTCGGGCGAAAAAAGAAAAACATATTAATACTCGGATTAATACTCGGAATATCGACACCTACATTAAGAATACTACTGTAATAAGATTTTGGGCTTTTTGTCATAACTTTTTGCCGCGCGGTTAAGCGCGGCAAAATTAAAATTGTATGCAATATATTTGTTACTAATTGCCAAACGTTATTTCGTAAGCTTTTTTACCGAAATTTTTCTTTATAAACGAAAGGTCGGTAACGTTAATCACACCGTTTTCGTCTATATCCGCGGCTTTTTTGTAATTTTCGTTTTTATCCGCAAGCGAAAAACCTTTTATAACTCTTATAAAATCGTCTATGTCAACAATTCCGTCGCCGAATTCCTCGGCATAGTCCGCCTTAATATCGCCGGCATATTCCGTCATATCAATCGTCGTGTTGGAAACGGTTTTGAAAAGAGAATCAATTTGCGAAACCGGAACATTCTTTGCGACTATGGGCAAATATCCGTTTTTAACAATATAAACGTTTATTGTTTGGCAGTTTACGTTTCGCATATCCACATTAACGCTAACGGAAACATTTCCGTTTTCGTCGGTTTGCGATTCAGAGGATTCAAGCGCAATTTTTTGAACGTATTCGCTGCTAATCGGATTCTGTATTAAAAGTTTTAGTTCGCTGTTTTCCGTTGCGAACGTTTGGGAAGCTCGCGCAAGTTTAACAACAGCTTCAAGCTTAAACACACCTTCGGGAAGTTGTTCGTTTTCATAATCAACGGTATGCTCGCCTTTTTCCAGTGCGGAAACGGAAATATATGCCTCGCCGTCGGCAGATTTAAGAACAATTTCGTTTTCCGTGCCTTTATCGATAATAACGTTTTCTTTTTCCGTTGTGAAAACAAATGCGGAAAGTCTGTATTCGGAATTTGTTTCGATATTTGCTTTTCCGCCATTTGCGCCTTTAATTATATAGTCGATTTTATTCGACGAAACGGTGCTTGCGCAGTTGTTATTAAAAATTACAACTCTGTCCACGGCGTCTTCGTTTGTTGTTTGAGCCGACGTAACGTTTATTTGAGCAACGTTGCCGCCGTTTATTATTGCGGCAACAGTGCCTACGTTTATTGTGGCTTCATCGCCGGAAACAAGCAGATTGCTTACGGTTCCTCCGTTAATTTCGCCCTTAATAACTCCGGTAACAGTTTCTTTAAGGCAATGACCGCCAAGTTTAAACGCTCCGACATCGCCGTTATTCAAAACAAAACAAACGTTACCGTTTTCGTCGCCGGAATTATAGCCCGTTACTCGCAATGTTCCGAACGTGTTTCCGGAAGTATTTACGGTAACTGCTTTTCCAAGCCCTTTTTCCACTCCGGAAGCTCCGTCGTGATAATAATTAAGGCAAAACGTTGAAGTTCTTTTTTCACCGGATTTGTTGGTGGCAAAATCCGTTATTATGAAATTATCGAATTCAAGTTCGTTTGCATATGCGCTTATAAATATTTCGTCGTTGTGCTTTCCTTGCAAAGCGTTGGGATTTCCCAAAACAACGCTTATATCCTTAAACGTTATTTTTCCGCTTGCGGCAGTTACCTTGCTGAAATAAATACTTGAATATACTCGGAAGAAAACGTCGGCGTCCGATGTGATAACAAGATTTTTGAACAACTCGGTATTTACCTGCTGTGCCGACATATTAAAAACATCGCCCGCAAAAACAATATGGCAAGTTTCGGTTTTCGCTTTATTACCGAAATACCTTGCCGCATTTGAAACAACGGTAGCAAGGTCGGTTCCGGCATTTGCGGCTTTTTCCGCGCTTGTGCCGTCTCCCGTTCCGTCTTCGGAAACATAATATATGTTTTCAAACGGGAATATTGTTCTTACACGGAAAGTTTGAGTAAGTCCGTAGGTACCGTTTTCAAAAGCATAGCGAATATTGTATACTCCGGGTTCAAGCCCCGTAATTTCCGTTATACCGCTTGAATGTTCGGTTGCCGAGCTCCACTCTTGAGAAGATTTTTTAAGTTGAATTTTTTCGGATGTCGGCTGTGCAAAAGTAACCGCTCCGTCGGCTTCGTCGGCGTTTGAATTTTTTACCGAAAGAATTTCAACGGCATTTCCGTTTACAAATTCAAAAACATATTTTCCAACGTTATCCACAACAAGCTCCGCAATGTTGTTTTCGCCGCTTGCCTGATTTATTTCGTAGCCGTAACAGTCGCTTCTGACGTTAAAACCGATTTTAGGATAATCTTCACCGTCCGTAAGTTCCACCGGAATTTCGTATTTTGTTACTTTCGGATTAAAATCTGTATATTCTTCGCCGTTAAGAGTGACGGCATAAGTTTCGGTTTCAAAATCGAAATACGGAACAACGCTCATTTGCGCGTTTTGACCGTTTTCAATACCCCAAAGCAAGAACCAGCGTATATCCACGGGATTTGCGCCGTCGCAATGATAAATTCTTATTGTGTGCTTTTTGGAATTGTCCAGACCTTCCGCAAGAAAATAAATTTTGTGGTTTGGATAACTTCTGTAAATATTTGCTGTTTTTATTTCTCCTCCGTCAACGGAATATTTAATGTCCGTGCCGTTTTTCCCGTTGGACGTACCGTAAGACCATGTCCAAATTCCGATATTCGACGAATTAAATTCAAACGAAACGGTATCGCCTTCCGCAGAAGATTTCAGCACGTTTGCATAAAGCCCGCTACCGCCGCTTGTTGCGGAAAATCCGCCCAAGTATTTGCTGCCCGCAAACTCGGCGGGACTTATCATATCCGCGTCAATCATTACCGAACCAAGATTTTGCGATACGCTGTATGAATCCTGCGGATTCTTTTTATCCGCATATTCGGAAGCAAGAGGAGTATAGGTTGACGGCAAATTAGGTTCAAGATAATCGGTTATTGTTTTTGCGTAATGAGCGTAGCCCTTATCTGTGGGATGCACACCGTCAATATAATATTTTTCCCACACGTCGGCAGTTGTACCGCTTGGATAAGAACCTCCGTTTTCCGCATAAATTGTTTTAACAAGTTCTCGTCCGACATAAATAATGGGCAAATCATAATATTCGCTTAAAGCGGTATAGCCTGCGCCGTAGACGGGCGTACTGCTTGTGGGTTCGCTTTTAAGAACTCCGTAATCGCCTGTAACAACAATGATGATATCGACTTTGGGATTTGCCGCGTAAAGTTGTTTGATTATAGATTCCGCATATCTTATATAGGAGTTGTCGGAATAGGTTCCGTCATAGCTGTCGTTAATGCACATTTCCAAAAAAACAAGGTCGGGATTTGAAGAAATAACCTGTTTTTTGTTTCTGAATACGCCGAAAATTGCGCCTGTACCGCCTATTGCGGAGTTGACTTCCGTAACGGAAGCTTGCGGAAAACGTGCCTTTATCCAATCTCGGGTTATTGCTCTCCACGAATACGCATTTGAGTTGGAAGAGCCGGTACCGCTTGTAACCGAACCGCCGAAATACGCAACAGTCAACTCTTTATCGTTATTAAGCTTATAAAGCGTGTTCAGCAACGCTTGAGGCTTTGTTTGGTCAACGTTAAACGTTATTTTATAAAGCGTATCGTCGCCTTGACTTATGGTTGTTATATATTTTAAAACGGTGTTGGTTTGGTCGTTGCTTACCGTTTGCGTTGAAATGTCCGTAATTATATTTTCGCCCTGATGCGAATAAGTTACAATGGGTTGAGGAGCGGCAAAGCCAAGATTCAAGGTATATTCCTTTGTTTCCGCGCTAAAGCTTCCTATTGATTCACCGTTTATTAGAATATCGGTAATTTTAAAAGCAGTGTCGCCGTTGGCAAAGTTTACGGTTACAATTACGGAATTTCCGTTTTTAACCGTGGAAACGGCATTACCGTTTTCGTCTATCACGCCGCTTGATATTATTACGTTTTCGGTATTACCGGTTGCCTTAACCGTCAGTTTGGGAACATAATCCATACCGTTTAAATCATATTGGTATGTTGTTACGTTACCTATGGAAGAGCCGTTCAGCATTACGTCCGTAACGGAAAAATCTCCCTCGAAATCCGATTTGTGATTTTTCGCGCTTTCTATCGAACCGAACATTGCGGCATATGCAACTTCAAATACTCCGTCCGAATGATTCGGGGAAGCGTCCGACGTAAAGTTCAGCTGATACATTGAAAGACCGTTGATTTCATAATACAGAACGCACCATTTGTTTGATTCGAAATCTTCTTCGTTTAATGCGGATTTTACCTTGTTTTCACTTCCGTAAACACGCAAATGCGGGGCATAGTTTTCATTACTGCGAACAACAACTTTAACCGCATTATAATCCGATGTTTCCATATCTTCGGGAAGTATGCTTGTTGCCGAACCGCCGGGAGAAACCGGAACGGTGGGAATAAGGTCGGAACCGTCTTTGTAATATGTAAGCGCGGGAGCAAATTTTTTAAAGCTTCTTGAAAAATCGTCAGTAACCGTTTCAACGCCGGCAACGCCCTGCGCTTCCGCACCGCGATATTCAAAATTCATAACCGCGGGAATTATTTCCTTGGGGTTACCGTTTGTTATATTTACCGTAATAATTACATCATCTCCAACCGATACTGTGGATACAGCGTTTCCGTTTGTATCGTATTTTCCGTTTGTAACGGTTATTTTGTTTGTATTTCCGGTTGCTTTAACCGTAAGTTTCGGGACGGCGGAAGCTTTTGCAGCGTCGTAATTATATATTCCCACGCCGTTGCCCAAAGAATCGTTATTCATAATAATTTCGGATATTTTTACATCGCCCTCAAAATCCGAAACGTGCGCTTTGGCGTCTATGATTGAACCGAAAAGACCTATATATCCTATATATACGGTATCGTCCTTATGAGCGGAAGCGGCGTCCGAGCCATACGGTGAGAACATATACGCATACAGCGATTCTCCGACGGAAAAATCAATTGATGAGGTTGCCAAATCATAATATGCAACATTCCACCCCTCTCCGTTCGCAACCGTTGAATCTTTGTGAAGGTTTGCACTTCCTCTTGACGACATTCCTCCGGAATTTGTCCACACGCGCAAGCTTGAAGGTTTTGCCTGAGCCGATGTATAATATACGAATTTTACAACCCTGTAATCGCTTGAAACGTCCATAAACGTTGCGGGCGAAAGAGAATTCGAAGCAGTTTCCGAAGGATAAATTTGCTGAACGGTTCTGCCGAAAGTTTCTTCAACATCGGCTTTGCCGGAACTGCCTTGGTCGCTTCCCGCATCTGTTATATAAATTCGTTTCGGCTCTACGTTTGTTGCCGTTGCGCCGCCCGTAAAGCTTATTTTATAAACGGTGGAATCAACGGTTATTTCGGTTTGGGCGGTACCGTTTGCGCCGTTGTATTGCGCATTTTCAATTCTTACGGAATTTGAATTTCCCACACCTTTTACGCCCACGTTTGGAACGCAATCCGAGCCATTAAGGTCATAGCTGTAATTTACGGTTTCCAAAGAAAATCCGTCCATTTCAACATTATCAACGGTAATACCGCTAAGAACAAACTCTCCTTCAAAATCCGAAACGTGCGTTTTTGCGTTTTCGTATGTATCGAAAAGACCTATGTAACCAATATATATTATATCGTTCAAATGACTTTTTGCACTGTCGGAACCGTATGGTGCGAACATAAATGCATAAAAAACATCTTTTACCGCCGAATCGGGAAGACTGAAATATGCAGTATTCCACTTTCCGGATTGAGGAGCGGAAGTTTCAATCGGCGTTGCCGCACCGCAACCGGTCATTGTATTGTTTTTATACGACCAAGTATTTAAAGTCGGTACGTTCGACGTTGTGCCGGAAACATAATATACAAATTTCACAACACTGTAAGCATAGCCGGAATCTATTTGCGCTTGCCTGTTTGCGGAATCCGAAAACCACGCCGGAGAAATTGAGCTTTGAGAATCCATGGGGATTATTTGTTGCACTTTTCTTCCGAAATTATCCGTAACGTCATCTTTTTTTGTACATCTTTGGTCGTTTCCCGCTGAGGTAATTTTCAGTATCAGCGGTGTTTTTGTGGCATTATCGCTTGCGAATGCATAAAAACTCAGGCAATATGTTGCCGTAAGTGCGGCAAGGATAAGCGATACAATTCTTTTGATTTTCATAAATACCTCCTTAAAACTTATAAAAATTAGTTTTCAAGTTGATTTTTGCGATTCAACAGCTAAAAAGAAACAAGAGAGGAGAATCGCATTCCAAGCTCAAATTTCTTGTTGGGTTCCGAGAATTAACGCCTTTTTTAAAAATAGTTATCCTTAGCATAAACGCATTCCCAATTTATCCCCCTTTCATCAAAAATAAATGCCGTTCGTGGTAATAATTAGGCAATTTAGGTTATTTTGCATTATTTTTCTTTCGCATTTTTTATATTTTAGCACAATTTATATATATATATATATATAAATTTAACCGCTAAAATGTAAATATAATGTAACAACTGCTTTTTTTACTTTTACCGTCAGTTTGAATGCGACGCCGTATTTTACATAGATTTGCGTTTTTGAAAGTCGATTTTGTGTGCTATAAATTATAAATGTATGATATTTTACATTTACAAAACAACATATTTCTGATATTCTGATAATATACGGAAATATAATTCAAGGAGATTTGCAATGAACGAAAGAATCGAACGCTTAACAAACCTTACTTTGGAAGGAAAAATGTATGTAAATACCGTAAAAACCGATTTTGACAGAGAAGACCTGCTTTTGCCCAAAAGTCAATGCGACGTTAAACGTATTTGCGAATATATTTTGAATCAGGAACCGAAAATAACAAAATATTCAAAATTTACAGGTTTTTTCCGCTTTGACGGAAGCGTTATAGGCGACGCATTTATTCGCAGCGGTCACAAGGCGACTCAAGAAGTTATGAACTGTTTTTATCTTAAACCTGTGGACAATATTTCCACAATGGAATGGCAACACGCAACCGCCGATTATAAAATAGTTTTGAAAAAAGGTTTTGCGGGAATTTTGGCGGATATAGAAGCTTCGCTGACAACGCACCAAGACGTTCGGGAAACCGACTTTTTAAACGGCTTGAAGAAAATTGCAAACTCGGTTATAAAATGGGCGGAAAAATGCTCGGAAAAAGTGCTTGAATTTTCCAAAACCGTTAAGGAACCGCAATATAAAGCAAATCTTGAAAAGTTGTCCGCCGCGCTGTTAAACGTTCCGAAAAATCCTCCGAAAAATTTTTATGAAGCAGTTCTTTCCATTTACGTTTGTTTCAGTCTTGACCCGGACAGCGTCGGAACGCTTGACAGATATTTAACGCCGTTTTATTTCAGCGATAAAGCTTCCGGAAATATAACCGAAAGCGAAGCAAAAGAATATTTGCAAGAGCTGTTCTTAATGTTGCAAGCAAAAACGCCGATTAATTCCGCAAATTTTACACGCGGCGGCGAATCTCATTTTTGCATAGGCGGATATTTGCCCAACGGAGAAGACGGCTTCAACGAGGTTTCGAAACTGATTGTTTTAAGCTTGCTTGAACTTCCCGTTTATTGTCCCGAAATAACTTTGCGTTGGACGCAAAAAACGCCGAGGGAAGTTTTAAGATTCGTAATGGATTGCGAAAGGAAAGACAAAAACAAACGTTTTGCTTTTACAAACGACGAAAAGCGAATTAAATGCTACACCGAAATATGCGGAATTCCATATGAAAGAGCCGTTTCATATACTATGGTTGGGTGCAACGAACCCGCATTTTTGGGAGCGATTACGGGAAGTAATTCAAAAGGCAATATTGTGCGTTGCATTGAAACGCTGTTCCACAAAAAATTTGAAAACATTATAAACGCACAAACATTCGATGAATTCTATTCCGAATTTGAAAAAGAACTGACCTCGGATTTAAATATAATATACGATTACGATAACAAATATAATTTGGCACGTTCGCAAGATGTTAATTACGTTTCCTCATTGGTTTTTAACGGTTGCATTGAAAACGCAAAAAGCCTTACGCAAGGCGGCGGAGATTATGCGATTGCCTCCCCCATGCTGTTGGGCATAACCAACGTTATCGATTCGCTTATAACGGTTAAACAGTTTGTTTTCGATACCGCCGAAATAACAATGGAACAACTTATTACGGCGGTGCGGGCAAATTGGGAGGGATATTCGGACTTAAGAAGTTTAATTTTGAAAAAAGGATGTTTTTTCGGCAACGACGACGATACTTCCAACTATGTTGCTCAAAGGCTTTATAAAAGTTTTTACGAATTTCTTAAAGACAAAAAAAACGTATTCGGCTATCATTGGCTTATAGGCGATTTGTTGGGATATAACGAACACCACAAATGGTTCGGCGAAAAAACAAAAGCCACGCCCGACGGAAGATATGACGGCGATTTAATAAAATTCGGAATAGGTCAAAGCGACGGAAAAGACAGGCACGGACTTACCTCGCTTTTAAATTCAATTGCAAAATCCGATCCATATGCCATTTCATGCGGAAGCACCGTGACAAATATTTCGTTGGACGAACAGTTAATTAAAAACGACGAATATTTTGAAAAAACGGTGTCGCTGTTCGAATCGTACTTTAAAAACGGCGGCGTGCATTTTCAGCTTACGTACGTTTCCGCCGAAGACCTGCTTGCCGCACGGAAAGACCCGCAAAAATACGGAAATCTCAGGGTTAGAGTTACAGGCTTTTCCGACTTTTTTGTAAATCTTAAAGACAGTATTAAAGACGACATTATCGAAAGGACAACTCACAATGAATAATAAAGTCGAAATCAGAACGGTTTTGGGAAAAAGAAGCATAGCCGCCGAAACCGTCACGCTTTCGCACGAACATATTTGCTGTTATTCCGAATATATTGCCAAAATGTCACGCAATTATTTGGATAAGGAAGAATTAACTTGCAAAGCGGTTCAAGCATTGACCTCACTTAAAAAAAGATGTAATTTGGGACTTTTTATAGATTGCACTCCGATTAATATCGGCAGAGATATTAAATTGCTGAAAAATGTTTCAAAGCTTTCCGGAATGGAAATTGTTTGCTCGACCGGGTTTTATTATAACGACGAACCCGTTTTATATTGCACTTCTGCACAAACACTTGCGGATTATATGATTGAAGACGCTGAAAAT
Organism: uncultured Oscillospiraceae bacterium; assembly: GCA_964544455.1. GTDB lineage: Bacteria > Bacillota > Clostridia > Oscillospirales > CAG-382 > SIG622. The sequence goes on along the minus strand of CAZJCI010000016.1, from coordinate 6,009 downwards.
GTTTGTGCCGGCATTATAAAAGCCGCAGTGGAAAACGAATATTTATCCGATTTTAACATAAAACTGCTTAAAGCTTCCGCAATTGCACAGAAAAAAACGGGATTACCCATAATTTTGCACACAAATGCCAATAATCGTAACGGTCAAAAAGCGGTTGAAATACTTTTGGAGGAAGGCGTTGCGCCGAACCGTATTGTTGTCGGACATTTAAGCGACGCTTCGGACACAGAATATGTCCTATCTTTTGCAAAAAAAGGTTGTTATATTGCGCTTGACAGAATGTATGGCAACACAAGTAAAGAATATATAGCCGCAAAAACAAACCAAATTTTTGAACTTTGCAACGAGGGGTTTGAAAATCAAATTCTTTTATCGCACGACGACGCAATTTTTCAAGGTTTTAACACCAACCCGCATATAGCGGAACCTCGATATGATTATATTTTTAACCATATTATCCCGAATATCAATTCCGATATTGCCAAAAAAATTATGGAAATAAATCCGATAAAAATGCTTTGCGGCACATTATAAATAATAAAACAAGCGATTGGCGCACTTTTAATGCGTCAATCGCTTTCTTTTTTATTACTTTCGATTGTTTTTTCCGTCATTATTGTTTTTCTTGAATCAACATTCAAAGAACTCGAAATATTTGCACTATCAATCCGACTGCCGTCAAAAACATTTTCGCCTATATCGGGAAACGAATTTTCCGCAAAACTTACTTTGGAAAGCCGAGCGCAACTTCTGAAAGCGGAATTACCTATGTATTCAATACTTTGCGGAAAAGTTACCGATTCAATGTTTATTTTTCCGGCAAAAACTCCGTCAGCAATAATTCGCACTCCGTTCGGAATAACAACGTTTTTGCTGTTACCGTTATATTTTATTAACGCTCCGTTTACAATGCAAAATTCTTCCGTAAGATTTTCATAAAACGGTGTTCCTTCAAAAGCCCCCAAGCCGATATGCATAACGTTTTCCGAAAGGTAAACGTCTTTTAAATTTACACACCCCGCAAACGCTCCTTCGCCTACGCTTGTTTTTCCGAATATAGATATTTTGGAAAGGCTTTCACATTCTGAAAAAGCATAATCGCCGATATATTCAAGCCCAATAGGCAAAAACACATTTTCAAGCGCAGAGCAACCGAAAAAAGCTTTGTTACCGATATATTTTAGATTTTCGGACGGAATAAAGCTTTTCAGTGATGAATTTTGATAAAACGAACCAAGCGAATCAACCGAATTATTTTCGCTTGAAAGTATTGCGATAATTGTTGAAGGAAGTTGCAACCGTGCGATTGCGGAACTTATTTTTATGCTTGAAGATATATATTTTGCGCTATCTTCTTTAAGCAACACGGCTGATTTATCGGATTTTACGGCAGTTACAATATTGCCGTAAATTTCCGCAACCGTGTTTGGTTCGGACAAATTATCGCTTGTCATATTTTGAAAATATTGTATATATTCGGTTTCCGTTTCCGTTGGAATTTTCGGTAAATCAAATTTTTCCGTATCATAAAAAGGAGATTGCAAATCAACGCTTTCCGAAACATTTTGCGTGTTTGCCGTAACCGAGATATTATTTTTCAAAGTTACGGATTTCATAACGCAAAAGCAAAAAAGCGTTGCCGAAACGGCAAGAAAAGAAACGGTTGTTAAGTTTTTTGAATTTATATATTTATTTTTCATTTTCACCTCATACGTTCGTTTTAATTTTTCAACTGCGCTTATATTCTTCCCACGGTATCAGCCGTTCGCCTTTAACAATATAGGCTTTTGAGGAAATATTTGCAAGCGGAGAATCGGAAAGCGAATCGGAAAAAAAAGCTTCTATATCTTCTTGTTTAAAGCCCGCATTTTCAAAACGAATAACTTTTTCTTTTCCATGGCAATTAACTCCGCTGTATTTTCCGCTTTTTTTATCGACATCGGAAGCATAAAGATATTTTATGCCCAAAATATCCGCACACGGCTTTAAAAGAAAATACGGCGAAGCCGAAATAATAACATCGTCATCACGACGTATATTAAGATAAAATTTTTTTATTTTACCGATATTACGACTCCAAAATTCTGTTAGCAAAGCGTCAACGTTAATTTTCGGCAAAAATCCTTCATAGATTTTTTCTTTAAATTCGGTTTTTGTACCGACTCCGAAAAGATGCCGCATATACGGAACAAAAACTTTCCTCAAGCCGAAAATAACAGTAGGATTCTTTTTTAAGCAGAATATGTAAAAATCGAAAGTCGAATCGCCGTTGTAAATTGTTTTATCAAAATCGTATACGTTCATTTTTATCCTCACCGATAACTTTATTTATTATATTTTTAAGTATAACAAAAAAATTCGCCGTTGTCAACCTTATATTACAAAACGGTAACTGTCAAGTAAAAATTGGCAAAACCTTGGTATAATTTTTGCTATATAATGCACCTGAAAATATTATCCCCCGCAAAATTGTCAATAGGAAAAGGTAAAAACAAATGCTGTTTCAAGTTATGGTCAAACGGTTCACGGTATATCCACCTTTTGCCGTTTTCGTTGCTCCGTCATAGACGATAGCCAATTTCATTTCTTTGGTGTTTACATGCTATGCCGACGTTACGCACGTTGCCGTTATGGACGAATGGTTGCATAATGAAAAACAAACCGAGGTCATAATTTTAACATCGGTTTTATGCTGTAAGTCAATCAACGTTTTTAAACTGTATTTTCGCAACGCTAAGCGGAGGCAGAGTTACGGCAAAGGCACTTTCGTTTTCGTTGACGGTCAATGATAATTCATTTTCTTCAAAATCGGAGTTAGGCATAAGATTTTTTTCGGCAAACAGGCTACTTCCGATATGTTTTCCGACGTTCGAGCCGTTGAACGTCGTCTCCTTTTCGCAGGAGGGATTGATAATCGTAATGATAACCTCAAGGTTTTGCACCGAAAAGAAAAATGCTCTGTCAAGCTTTCCGGTAAGATATGTATTTAATAAATTGCAGGAAGCAAAGTCCTAAAAATTACAATAAATATCGGCGCAAAAGGTTTAATATATATATTTTTTGTAAGCCTCGTAAAAAAATGACATATTGTTAAATCCGGTGAGATATGCAGACTCCGCAACAGTATATTCTCCGCTATCAATCAGCTTTTTCGCTTCGGATATTCTTATGAAATTTCTGTAGTCTATCGTAGATTTACCGGTATATTCCTTGAACAGCTTTCGAAAATTGGACTGACTCATATGGCACATATCCGAGTAGTGGGAAATTTTCCTGTTTTCCATATAGAATTGTTGTATTTCGTTTAGCGCAGGAAGAATTTTCTTGAATTTGTTGGGAATTGTTACGCTTGACTTTTCCAAAATATAGAGCAGCTCGTATATTTTTGAAGCAAGAAATATGGTACTGTTTGCGTTTTGCGGAGATACGCTTTTGAAAATGTTTGCCAAATCCGCACTTTTTTTGCAAATCGTAGCGGTGAAAACGTCAGGGAGCAGGTCAGAATTTATGTCAAACGTGCCGACGGTTATAACCGTGCCGTTTTTGTTGTAGGTTGCGGTATATGGGGTATTTTTCGGAACAAACAGCGTGCTTCCCTCTGTCAGCTTAATGTTATTGCCGCTTTGCGAAAATTGATAATTCATCTCGCCGCTTTGGACAAATGTAAGCGAATATTTTTCTTTTCCGTTTCTGCAAGGGAAGGTGAAGCCCGCATTACGCAATACTTTTACCAAGCCGATATTGTCTATTGTATAATTTAATTTTCCGTTGAAATGAATTTCTCGCATAGTTACCTCCGAAATAAGCGAATACCATACGTTATTGGCAAATAGAGTATTGATTTTATTTTATTTATATTGTATACTAAAATAAAGATAAAGTCAACCGTTTGCGATAATATTCAGTGAAATCGGCGGCAAATTTTTTAAGCTCTGCGGAGCTGTGATGAGAGGGAAGCATTATGATTACAGTTAAAAATCAAACAAAAAAACAACAAAAGAATTTTTGGAACAACTGCCTTTTCCACCCAACCGACGCAGTTGAGGACTCGTGGGGGAAAAGAATACTTGACCGTATGTCGGAGGATAAATCCATACAAACCGTGAGAATATACACAATGTTCGATGATATTGTTCTTATGGACGAAAACGGAAATTTAACATATGATTTCAGAGTCAATGATTTGAGAATTGAGTATCTTATAAGCAAGGGCTACAATCTTTTACTTGCCTACGGAATGATGCCGGAATGTATCGCAAAGAACAAAAACGCAAAAAGCTGCGTCAGCAAAAACAAAACAAGATATAAAGGAAAGCTTATAAACACGTCCGTTCCGACGGAATATAGGCTGTGGGAAGAAATATGCTATGAATATACAAAGCATATCATAGAAAAATTCGGCATTGAGACGGTTTCAAAATGGCATCTTCAATGCTTTAACGAACCGGATATTCCCCAATTCTTTATGTCGGATATTCCGGGAGACGACGTTACAACAAGAGTGACGGAATATTGTAAGCTGTATACAGGCTTTGCAAACGGCATTTTGAGAGCTTCGGAAAAGCTGTGCCTTGGCGGTCCTGCGCTTGCGTATAATCACGAATTCCTTGAAGTATTTCTTAAATATGTAAGAGAAAAAGGCATAAGACTTGATTTCATATCTATGCATAACTATGCAAGAATGAATTTTAAAATGTATGTGAATAATCAGCATTTTTCCGTCGATAAATGGATTGAGGTACAGCAGACGTACATAGACCTGATAGAAAGACTTGACTTTTCGGGCACTGAATTGATTATCGACGAATGGGGAATGGCGTCACATGGCTTTTTCAACGTTGAGGAATGTCCGCCGTTCATTTTAAGAGACACCGAGGTTATGGCTTCATATTACGTCAAGCTGATTTATAAAATCATTGAAAAGGGCTGGAAAGTTTCAAAGCTCATAATATGCCTTTCCGGTCAGCACGAAATGGTGACTGACTTTTCGGGCTTTCGAAATTTCTTCACGCTCAATTTCTTCGCAAAGCCGATATATAACGCATATGTCCTGGCGTCAAGACTGTATGAAAATTTAACCGGCGTAAATGTGGAAAACGAAAATATTTTTGCTGTTTCCACAAAGGACGGCAACGGTAAATATGCCGTGCTTCTCACATACAGCTCGGAAAATTTCCAAGAGGATTTGCCGGAAATAATCGAGGAAATTTCTTTTGACGACGACTTGAACGGAAAAAATGTAACGATTTACCGCATTGATAAAAACACAACCAATCCATACAGACTGTATCAGAGAAAAGAAATTACGGAATTATCCGATGCGGATATAAAAGAGCTTCGTGAAGAGGGCAACATCAAACCGATTGAGCAATATGCTTTTGCCGATAACATCAAGTTGAAATTAACTTCAAACGCAACCTATCTTGTCACGGTTGACTGAAGTCCGTAAATTCGGCGTAACGGTTTGCGTGCGTTAGAATGTAAATTTATGTGCTGCCGAAAAGTTCGACGGCGTCAGCGCAAAAAGAAAGGCTCATTTGACAGTGCCTGTATAAGCCACGGATTTATTGGGAACGGAGAGAATTCCTTTATTTTCGTATTTATCAAAAAGCTCGTTCAACGCCGAGAGGTATTGTTCATAACCATCATCGTTTTCTTTCAACGAATACGAACTTGACAAACTTCTTTTTACAAAGTTTTCTTTGTTGAACATCAACGGATAATCAAATTCCGCATAATCGTATCCTTTATCAAAGAAATTATTGACTTTTTTATCGTTTTGCTCCATTCCGTTTCCTCTGCCGAATCCGTTAAAATCCGGACAATACTGTGCAAATATTTTGTACCACTCTTGATTTATCTCACTGTTTGAATCTCGTTGGTTCCATATCAAAAACACTTTGCCTGTATTTTTTAAAATTCGTAAACATTCGGATTTAAATTTCATTTCGTCAAACCAATGAAAAGCTTGCGCAACAGTAACGTAATTTGCAAAATTATCTTCAAGCG
>CAZJCI010000015.1:0-16861 GCA_964544455.1 uncultured Oscillospiraceae bacterium | reverse complement strand
AGGAGATAAATACGCTATGTTCGAAGCTATTCACGGCACGGCTCCCAGAATGATTGAAGAAGGACTCGGCGACTATGCAAATCCGCAAAGCATTCTTAAAGCTCTTGCAATGCTTTTGCGACATATCGGTTTTGCGGAAAAGGCAAAAATTCTTGACGACGTAATGGAAGCCGCCGAAAGCGAAGGTAATCTTGTCGTTACGGGGACAAAAGACGGTTGCACCTGTCAAGAATACGGCGATTGGTTGGTTTCAAAACTTTAAATACAAAAGACGGAATCACGCCGAATTTTAAATTTTGTCAATATAATTAAAAGCGAAAAGAAATGCTTCAATTTTTTGAATTGAAGCATTTTCTTATTGTTTATACGGTTTATAATTCCAAATCTTTTTTTATCGCTTTGTGAATATCAGCTCTCATTTGATGAATTTCGTCGTCATTCACTCGATTCAAACCGTTTTTCTTTGAATTGCAACGAGCGGCGTCGGTAAGAAGAATTACATATAAATTTAAATCTCGGTTGAAAAAGAAAGATTGACCGGTCCAACCGCAATGTCCAAGACTGCCGACCGGGAACAGACCGCCGGTTTGTTCATAATTTTCGGTAACATAAAGAAAACCGAGCGAGTGGTTTCCCGTTCCGCGGGAAGAATCCAAAACCGGAAGATTTTTTGTGTAGTTTTGTTCCGAAATATCGAAAGTCGCTTTGCCGTAGAGTCTTTCGTCTCGGCGTATTAAAGCTTTTGTCAACGTTTGCATATCTCTTGCGGTAACGAACAGACCGCCGCTTCCCGACGGTATTCCGTTCATCATTGCAACGTTGTTGTCGTCCCAACGAATATCCGTTATTTCCGCTTTATGATTACAGTTTATTGCGTTGGGTTCGTTGGGCGCAATGTTAAAGCGAGAACGGCTTATGCCCAACGGCTTGCAAATGTGTTCTTGCATTGCTGAATTTAAGTCTTTACCGTAGATTTTTTCAACAATAAAGCCAAGCAGCGTCATAGCGGTACAACAATATGCAAAATGAGTTCCGGGTTTATAATCAATGGGAAATCCGAATATAAAATCCGAAATACCTTTTCGCCCGCCGTCCGCAATTCCTTGCGGAAATTCGTGACGGAGAAGTCCGGAAGTATGCGTCATAAGCTGTTTTACTGTTATATCTTTTTTATCTTGAGAAACGTTTGGAAAGAATTTTTCCAACGTATCGTCAAGTTTCAGTTTTCCGCAGTCAATTGCTTTTAAAGCAAGAATTGATGTTGGGAACACTTTTCCCATACTTGCAGCGTCGAAATAGGAATCTATATCGGCGTTATGGGTGAAAATTTTTTCATCGTCTTTAAAACCGACAATCAGAGCGCAAGACGATATTTCGGCGTTTAATAATTTATCGGACAATATTTTTTCGGTATTTAAAAACTTTTTCATTTTATTCCTCCGTCTTAATCAGCCGTAATGCGATTATACGATGAGTATAACATAATTTTTTTGAAAAGTCAATATAAAAATATCAAAACTAAAAAAAATCGAATATAAACTCAAAATTACAATTTTTCCACAAAAAAAGCCAAAAATTAACGTCGACGCAAAAAACGTCGGCGTTTAATTTTAATACTCAAAACAAATCAACCGTTATCGCCGAAAATTTCATCCGTAAGAGCTTTTGCGTCCGCAACCTTTTTTGCCGATTCGCTTTCGGCGGATTGCTTTCCGTCTGCCGTCGCTTCAACGTCAACGTCAGCACCCGAATCGGGTTTCATTTTCACCGTGTTTTCGTCTTCCGAAAGTGCCGAAACGTCCGTCGAATCCTTTTTTAAGTTGCGAGTATCGCTTGAAGAATTTTCGTTCGTCCTATTTAAACCGTTTCCGTTGCGGTCGTATTGCACTTCGTTTTCTTTTTGAAAATTCGAATTAACGTTTTGTTGCCGCAAACCGTCCGCATAATTGCTTCCCCGCTGTTCATAACTGCCGCCGTGCTGTTGTTTGTAAGAATTTCCGTTTGACGAATACGCAGGCGCGCTCTGTTGCGAATTTACCGAGGAAGCGTTTGACTGAACGGCAATTTTTGCGGTTATGTTTTTTACGCTTTCAACGCTTCTGACAAGCTTGTCGGTATTTTGAATAAGCTGTCCCAAACCGTAAGGAATAAAAGAAAAAATCCACGCCGCAAAACTTCCCAAAACCATTATAAAAATTCCGGTAACTATGCCAATAACCCCGCTTGAAGTATGAGGAATATAAACGGCAATTTCTCCGAACCCCAAAGAAATCATACCGTCCGTCAGCGTGTCGCCGAAAATCGAAAGGGCTATCAACGCGCCGCCCGCCAAAATAAAACCTATAATTTCAAGAATCGTGACAACAATAACAAAAACCTTAATTTTGCCGCCTATGTTTCCAAACATAATTACTTCCCCCTTACTTTCAGTCAAAATAATTCCGTGTACGCTTACCGTAAAACCGGCGTATGATTTAGGTGCTAAGCTTTTAGCTGAATTTTGCAACAAGTTGCAAAGCTAAATTATTCCGCTTTCTCCATAGCTGAATTGTTTCTCGCCAAACAGCTGATTTAAATTCGCTTTTTCAGAGTGCGAAGCACATTTAGCCGCCAAAGGCAATTTAGCCTATTCAAGCTTTGCTTGAATTCATTATATTATAAATTTTGCAAAAAGTCAACAGATTCAGCAAAAAATATCGTTAATTTTTTTTATAATTACGGATATTGCCAAAATTCCCATAATAACAATCGCTATCGGAACAATGGGAAGCGTTTGTTTTTGCTTTTCGTCCGTAACTCTGTTATCTGCGGAATGATTTGCGCTTACGTTCAAAGTACAGTCGTTTTTTGCCAACAAAAAATCGTTTTCTCCGTATGCAATAACCTCAAGCGTCACCGTTTGCCCGGGATAATCCGAAAAATCAACCGGCGTTTCGTGCGGAATTCCCGACGAACCGACGTTTGCAACCGCAACTCCGTTAATTCTGCATTCAATTCGCTCAACTTCTGATTCCGAATCCTTTAAATAAGAATACAGTTTAATTTTGGAAGGCGGCACCGTAACATTGTTCGCAAGTTCAAAATAATACGGCGATTTGCAATCTTCCGAATTAATGTCGCTAAGGTAATTTGTACCGGAAACCACGGCTTTTAATGCGTTCGAAAAAGAAAAATCGCTTTTCGAATCTGTGTTTTCGGCTGAAATTTCCAAAAATACCGCTTTAAATTGAGGAAATTTTATCGGCAAATAAGTAAACGTTTCAAGCAATTCTTCCGCATTATTTTCCCCATAGGCAATATCCCGCAACGCCGCTTCAAACAGCAACGGCTTTCTGTAGCCGAATTGATAAACCAAGTTTGAAACCGCTCTTTCGTTTTCGGCGAAATTATGTTCGGAATGACGGCACACCGAAATTTCCGCATAATCAACATAGGCGTCGCCGGGATAATAATCGGCGGCTCTGTCAGCCATGCACGAACACACTTGCCACACAACCGTTGCCGAAGGATTGTTGTTTTTGAAAATATTGCAAATGTTTCGGAACGCTTCAACGTATTCCTGCGGATTTTCAATATAACGTTCCGAATATCTGCAAACTGAGTCGGGAAGCAAATAAATCAAGGTTCGTGCCCCCGTTTCCGATATATTTTGCGCCTTTTCGGAATAAACCGCATTTTGCAAAGCCGCATTTTGCAATAATTCCCTATTTTCGGGGAAAAGCAAAAATCTCACAATTCTTCCCTCGTTTGCGGCTGTCAGCAAAGAATTTCGCACTTGCAAAAAATCGTCGGAAGTTGCGCACGCCACGGTAAACGCCGAAACTTCCTTATCGGCGGCAAGGCTGAGTTTTTCCGCGCTTTCATATCCGTTTTCGGAAGAGCCGAAATACATTCCCTTTTCCGGTTCATATCTTACGTTAAAATATTTTGCCGCTCTGTATGCGGAATCATACGACGATCCGAAAATCTTAAGCTTGTTCGAGTTTTTATCGGTTGTAATTATAACGCCGCTGCCGCCCAAGCTTACATTCGCATTAAAAGCCTTAAAAAAATCCGTCGAAACAAAAAGCGGTCCTCGCCAAACCAACCCGTAATCCGAATTAATTCTTACGCCGTTCCTGTAAATGCAATTTTCCGCCGTGTTGCAATTAACATATATATCCCCTTTTTTAACAATAACGGTGCCGTTCGGATTATCCTGAACTATGCTGTCTGCGCCAAACGCTTCAAGCGTGGGATAAAGAGGGACAAACACAGCTCCGTTTTCCGCAAACGGATAATTGGTTTCGTCGTTGTATTCAACCGCTACGCCGTCAATATAAACGTTAATCGCATATGCCGAAAAAACCATAAGTTGCATAAGCAAAAACACGCACGCCAAATAACGAAATTTTTTCATCGGTTGCCAACGTCTCTCCATTGTATCTTTGCATTCGGAGTTAAAGCCTGACCTTTAATTTCAAAAAGGCGGCGCAAATTAACAAATTCAAATCCGTCGTCAATAAGTTTTGGAAGAACAACGCTTAAAGCGGCGGGAGTAAGATAATTGCGAGCGCAATCGTGCATAAGAAAAATATGCCCGTCCTTAGCCGTTTCAAAAAGCCCCTTAATTCTGACTTCAAGTTCGCTTGTCTGTTTGTCGTCGGGGTGCGAATTCCAATCGGCGCTGCCGCAAGAACCGCCCGCAAAAGTCAAAGGTACGGCTTCAAAAACATTATCGTCCGCTCCCAAACCCGGAGCTCGGAAAAAGTGCGGATAATCGCCCACAACGTCATATATGATTTTCTGCGTTTTTTCATACTCTTCAAAAACGGCTTCCTTTGTCATATTGCGAAGCGTACTGTGAGTATAGGAATGATTTTCAACAGTGCACCCCTGTTCGGTTGCTTTTTTCATAATGCTTTTGTGTTCGTCGGTATATATTCTGTTTCCGATAACAAAAAACGAAGCCGTACAGCCGTAATATTTCAATAAATCCAATATCATAAGCGTTGTGTCGCTCGGACCGTCGTCAAAAGTCAACGCGCATATTTTTTTAGCGTTCATAACCAAAACTCCCCTTTAAACATTATTTTTCCTTAAATTTTTTCCACGTTTTTACGGTAACGGCGCACAAAAGCGTTCCCAACGCGGCAACGGCAAACCAGCTGAAAATGGTAATTTTCCAATCCCAAACTTCCGAAAGCTTTGCAATACCGTATGTAAAAAGCGCGCTGCCTATATATGTGCAAAAATTAATAAGTCCCGAAATAAACGAAACGTTACCGTATTTTTGATAATACGGCGGAATCATACAAATAAGTATCAGGTTTACGCCGTGCATCGACGAAGAAACAAGCGCAACAAGAACTACCGCCAAAATCGGCGAACTGCCGTGAACAAAGAACAGCAATCCCGCCGCCAGCGCACCCACGGCAAAAATAACCGCGGCGCACGCAAGCTCGTTTTCAAAGAACTTATTGTAAATATACGATGTAACTTTCATACATACCAGCGTTAAAATCGGCAATGCAACGCTCGAAAGAATAGCTCCGGAGGTTTCTATGCCGTATCCTTCGGAAAGATAAGACGGCATCCAGCTTTCAACGCCGTCGCGGAGCATTCCCTGAAGAACAATCGCCGCCATTATTATTATAATCGGCGACATTGTAAACGGATTAAATTTGCCTTTATAATCCGAATTCTTCGGTGTTGACGTCACATTTGCGCCGCTTTTTTCGATTTGAACTTCGGTTCCGAATTTTTCGGCGTTATTCTCTATTTTTCCGACAAATACAGTCCAAACAACAGTCATTATAAGCCCGCATATTGCCGAAAACGCAAACACGGTTTTCCAATTACCGAAACACTTTATAAACAGCGCGGCAATTATATAAATCAGCATTGTTCCCACCGCACTTCCGTAAGACACCCACAAAACGGCTTTTTTATAAACTTCCGCCGTAAATCGGCTTGTCATTATTTTTACCATGGGCGGCCACATAAAGGCTTGCGCAAGCCCGTTTATTCCCCAAAAAACCGTCATTGCCGCGGTATTTGCGCCCAAAAGAGGCATAATACAATTCACAACGGTTGTCAGCGCAAGCCCAACCGTCATAATTTTGCGAGGCGAAACCTTATCGCCCAACCAGCCGCTTAAAAGTTGCCCCAACCCATAGCATATAAAAAGCGATACGGTTATAAAAGAAGCGGCGGATTTTTCCACGCCCTCCGCAACGGTAAATTCGGCAAGCACAGCCGAAAAATTCTTACGGGTAAGATAGCTTACAAGATAGGCGCATACGCACAGTGCGGTTAAAAACACAATTTGTTTTTTATCGGTTATTTTCTTCATTAAAAAATCCTCCGCGGTTTTATTGTAAAATTTCAACCGAAATCGCTCAGCTGAATTTTGCACTTTCGGTGCAACGCTGAATTATTCCGCTTGGCTTCACAGCTAAATAATTCCTTCGGAGCAACTAATTTAAATTCGTTTTTTCAGCGTGCGAAGCGCATTTAGCTGCCACAAGGCAATTTAGCTGAACTTGCTCGATTTAGCTTGCACCGGCGAATTGGGCTAAATTCATCTCCGATGAATTATTATAGCACAAAGCGTGCAAAAAGTCAACAATAATCGGCAAAAATAAAACGTTATCCGTCGTTTATTTTTGGATATTTGCGGATATTTTGAGGTTATTTTGCAATATTGATTGATATTTTTTGTTATTTTTTGCATTGAAAACCGAAAGAATCAAGCGTTCGACCTGATTTTTTTGTCGAACGCTTGACGAATTTCGAAAAGTTAAAAAGGGAATTTTCGGCTTAATTTTTTATGAGTTCCGTTGCCATTTTTAAAAGCTCTTCGGAGGTAAGTTTTCCGTCGATTTGCAAAAGTTGACAGCTGATTCCGTTATAAATCCAAGAAACGCTTTGAACCTTTTTTATTTCGACTTTGGAAGAACCGTAGCTGAACACCAATTCTCCGTCGGCTTCGGCTTTTTTGTCCTCGTCGGTTTTCTTGTAATTTGACGGGACAAGCTTGTTTGTATATGCAAAATAATAAATATCCGTGCCGTTTGGGCTTGAAATAATTTTGCCTTCAAGCTTTGTTCCCAAATTGCATTTTTCCTGTGAAAAAACAACCGTATCGCCGTTTTTGGCATATTCGAAAGATACGGATTTAAATTCTTCCGATACGTTTCCGTTTGAGTCGGAAAGAGCGTTTTTAACAATTCGTCCGTTTTTAAATTCATAGCCGTTTTGGAATTTTTCCACAAGCGATGTGCGATAGCCCACGTCTTTTTCCACTTGATTTGCCGTTGGCAAAGAATTATAATCGGGTTTTGAAGAAGACGAGCTTACCCAATTTGAAACAATGCCGCTGCCTGCGGCGAAAACCGCAATTCCGAGCGCCGCCGCCGCAACCGCCGCAATAAGTATTTTTTTGAATTTCACAATGAACAACTTCCTTTCCGAGGCGGCGAATCGGATTTTTGAACCGAACCTGTTTTTTACGCTTTGAACGTCAACGTCAAGAGGTCCGTTGCAAAGGCTTTCCCGTTCGTTGATGTTCAGGTCTTCAAACAAGTTGTTTTTTTTATTCATAACCATTCCCCCGCGTCCGTTAAAATTTTTTTAAGTTTTGTTTTTCCTCTTGAAAGTTTGGTTTTTATTGTGGAAACGTTAATTCCGGTTGCTTTTGAAATATCTTTCAGCTTTTCGCCGTATTTGTAATAGCGAACAAAAATTTCGTTGTCCGGTTCCCCGAGCGACATAACGGCGTTCCACACGGCGTTTTGCATGGAATTTTCCTCGAAACGGTTTCTTTCGTCGGCAATTTCAAAATCGTCGATGTTGGCGCAGTCTTTTATTTGCGAAAGGCGTTTTAATGCGAAATTGCGAGCCGCCGCCGCGATATAGGAGCGCAGTGTGCCTTTTTTGAAGTCGATACGTTCGGCGTTTTTCCAAAGCATTACGAACACATCGGAAATTATTTCTTCCGTATCCTCTTTGGGAAGCTTGTTTCCGACGGCGTTAAAGACAACTGTGCTTAGATAAGGCGTGTAAATTCGAATTGCCTTTTCCATTGAATCGACTTCTTGTTTTTTGATACGCAAAAGCAACTTTTCCTCATCAATCATTTTTAACCAACTTTCATTGTTTATTGCAAAGTTAAAAGCTTTTATTCTTTACGCTTTTATATATCCGCAAAAAGGGGAAAAAGTTTCGTTTTTTTGAAAAAAAATAAAAAATCAATTTAAACCGTTGAAAAATTTTTTATTCGGCGTTGGAGTTAAAGATGGCTTGTTCGGAACTCGGTTGGAGAGAATCCCGTTTTGCTTTTGAAAAAGCTATGGAATCTTCCGTTCCCACGGATTTTAGCGTTTCCGATATTTGCAACGAGGTTTGCGAAAGCAGTTTCCCTCGTCAATCATTTTTAACCGACTTTCATTGTTTATTGCAAAGTTAAAAGCTTTTATTCTTTACGCTTTTATATATCCGCAAAAAGGGGAAAAAGTTTCGTTTTTTTGAAAAAAAATAAAAAATCAATTTAAACCGTTGAAAAATTTTTTATTCGGCGTTGGAGTTAAAGATGGCTTGTTCGGAACTCGGTTGGAGAGAGTCCCGTTTTGCTTTTGAAAAATTTTGAAAAAGCTGCGGAATCTTCCGTTCCCACGGATGTTGCTATTTCCGATATTTGCAACGAGGTTTGCGAAAGCAATTCCTTGGCTTTTTGAAGTTTTATTTCGTCTATAAATTCTTTTGGGGAAAGGGAGCATTTTTTTTTGAAAATTCTGTATAGATACGGCTGCGAAACTCCGAGTATGTCCGTTAGTTCGGCGATTGTTATTTTTCTGAAGTAATTTGCTTTTATGAAGTTTACGGCATATTGGAAGTATGTTGTTTCGGCGTCGATTTTTGGATTTTTTGCAATATTATGGTTATTAAAAACGTGCAAAAACATTTCGAACAGTTCGTAGGCGTTGTAAATACCGTTGTTGTTTTTGATTATTGTTTCTTTTAGTTGAATTACGGGTAACGCATTGTTATATTCGAATATATTTGTTTGCGGATTTGCGTTATATTCTTTGAATATTTTGCCGTTGGCAGAATTGTTGCCGAACACTATCCAAAGGAACTCCCACGGATTTTTTGCGTCGGGATAATAGTGTTCCGACATTCCGGGGGTTATTAAAAAGCCCTGCCCTTTTTTTACTGTATGCTTATTGAAGTAACCGCAACCGGAAATTACATAGTGAATTATATAATTGTTTCTTCGGGTGGGACCGAAACGGGTTATTTGCGTATCGGCGGAAAAACCGACGGATTCTATTCCGAACATACCGTTTCCGTTATAGGTATAAAGACCGTATCTCATTATAATCACCTGCGTTTTTGTTATGATTTTACCACATTGGGTTATGATTTGTCAATTGACAAAAGCGATAAAAAGATATATAATTTAGGCGGAGGTGTTGTTTTATGCTTTTTGAAGAATTTATTAAAATCGGGGAATTTGCCGCAAGCGGGGCTTTTGAAGAAACGGACAGGAGTCTTTTTTACCGCAAAGCGTTGGGAATACGGCGGTATTATGAAAATTGCAAATTATATACATATGAAAAAAAGCCGCTTTATCCGTCCGGCGTGAAAAATGAGGATATGGCAATTGTGCCGAACTATATGGACGGTTTGGGAATTTGCGGCAAAAAATCGGGTGCGGAAAACCAAGCGTTGATTGACGAATTTAAAAAAGATTTTTGCCGATATACCTCGAAAGTTCCGAGCGAACATTCGGTTGCGGGAAATATGTGGACTCATTCCATTCCGAATTACGGGCGGATTATGCGAGAAGGGGTTGACTCGTATGCAAGCAGAATTGAAAAAATTAAGGACGACGATTTTAGGGAAGGTCTTTTGCACGTATATAAAGGGATTAAGCGTTATGCGGAGCGTTGCGTTGAATATTTGGAAGAAGCGAACGCAGAAGAAAAACTGATAAACGCGTTGAAAAAAGTTCCTATGGGCAAAGCCGACAACATTTATGAAGCGGTTGTTTCGCTGAATTTTGTGATGTATCTTGACAACTGCGACAATTTGGGTTGCGTTGCAAAAGACCTTTATGATTTTTACGAGGGAGAAAACATTGTTCCTTTGCTTGAAAACCTTTATGACAATTTGGACGAAAACAACGGTTATTCCATGGCTTTACACACCGATTACAACGAGCTTACGGTTCAGTGTTTGAAAGCTTCTGTGGGAAAAAGGCGTCCGATGATTGAACTTTTTGTTGACGGGGACACGCCGAAAGAAATTTGGGACGCCGCTTTTGAAGTTATGCGGACAGGCGGCGGGCAACCGGCTTTTTATAATTCGAAGATTTTGCTTGGCGGATTGAAAAAAGAACTTTGCGTTTCGGACGAAGATATTAAAAATTTTTGCGGCGGAGGCTGTACCGAGAGTATGATTGCGGGAATGTCGAACGTGGGTTCGCTGGACGCGGGAATAAATCTTTTGCTTATATTTGAAAAAGTTATGTACGGTTATTTGCCGAAAGCGTATTGCTTTGAAGATTTTTATGATGAATATATTTGCGAAGTGCGGCGGGTTGTTAAAGATGTGACTGAGAAAATAAGTCTTTCGCAAAAAGAAAGAGCGACGCTGAATCCGTTGCCGATGAGAACTTTTTTGATTGACGATTGTATTGACTGCGAAACGGAATATAACAACGGCGGAGCAAGGTATAAGTGGAGCATTATTAATTTTGCGGGGCTTATTAACGTAATTGATTCGGCGCTTGCCGTAAACCGACTGATTTTTAAGGACAAAACGTTTACCGTTGAAGAATTTTTGGAAAAACTTAAAAACAACGACGAAGAATTTTTGGAAGAATGCAAAAAAATAAAAATTTGTTTTGGGGTGGACAACGAAGAAGCGAACGCTTTTGCGCATAAAATATCGCACGATATTTTTTTATTGCCGAGTTTTGAAACTCCGTATTCTGGCGGAAAATTTATTTCGGCGTCCATACAGTTTATGAGTCAAACGGAAGCGGGAAAACACATAGGCGCAACGCCCGACGGCAGAAAGGCGGGAGCCGCTCTTTGCGATTCTTTGGGGGCGATATTCGGAAAAGACGTTAAAGGTCCTACGTCGCTGTTAAAAAGCGTTGGTTCGTTGGATTTGAAATCCGCTCTTGGCGTGCCGGTTTTAAACTTTAACATTGACGAATCGTGGAATAACGACACGTTGAAAGCTTTGATTTTATCGTATATGAAATTGGGCGGTATTCAAATGCAGATAACGCGCTCGTCCGAAAAAACGTTGTTGGAAGCTTTTGAAAATCCCGATTTGCACAAGAATCTTATTGTACGTGTTGGGGGATATTCGGAATATTTTTGCAGGCTTTCGGACGACCTGAAAAAAATGATATTATCCCGAACGGTTCAAAAGGCGGACAACTTATAATTCGGTTGTTTTATGCAAGCGCACGGTTTAGTTAAATTGTATATATATTCGGCAAAAAAAGACGTACTCAAAAAGTACGTCTTTCATCGTTTTATGAAAAATTATTAAAGTTTGTTTTCGAAATAAACGGGATTTCCGCTTTCGGCGGATTCGGACGCCGCTTCCATTACTTTGAACACGCGCATTACCTGTTCGTGAGTGATAAGCTGTTTTTCCGTGCCGTCGATTGCAGCGCAAACGTTGCGATAGAAATTATGCACATCGGACTTCGGTCTTTCGATTTCGTAGGTATCCGTGGTGATTTCATCTCGGGGCGCCATTGTTTTGGTGAGTCCTGCGGCTGTTTGGACGGGAACGACATCGCTTTCGTGCCATGCTTTGCATTTTACGACTTTTGTGTTTTCACGCCAATCTGTTATGAGAGCCGTGCCCTTTTCGCCTTGCATATAGAATCGGGGAAGAGAAATGAAATTATATGTGCCTACTTCGACGTATGCTCTTGCGCCGCCTTCGAAACAGATGTTGAGCTGTATGCCGTCGTCGACTTCGCTGTTTGTTATATGATCGAATCGGCAATAAATTTTTTCGATTTTTTCCGTATATATTTGAAGAATTTGGTCGATGAGATGTACGCCCCAATCAAGCAACATACCGCCGCCGTGAGCTTTTTGGCAACGCCAATCGGAGGGGATTCCCCTGGAGCCGTGAATACGGGATTCTATGTTAAATATTTTTCCGAGTTCGCCGCTGTCGTGAATTTGTTTCATTGCGAGGAAATCGACGTCCCAACGTCTGTTTTGGTGAACCGTGAAGAGTTTTCCGGATTTTTTTGACGCGTCGATCATTTCCTGCAATTCGCCGGAATTCATTGCGACGGGTTTTTCGCATATTACGTTTTTGCCGCCGAGCAGGCATTTTACAACGGTTTCTTTATGGGAATCGTTGGGAATTGCGACGGTTACGAGGTCTACGCTTTTATCGGCAAGAACCTCGTCGAGCGATTCGTATGCTTTAATTCCGTTTGCACGTGCTTTTTGGCGTTTTGCTTCGTCGATATCGTAGATACCCGCAAGATTTACAACATCGCTTGTAAGGGCGTTTTTAACATGGAAGCCGCCGCCCATTCCGCCGTAGCCTATTACGCAAAGATTATGTTTCATAATGTTCCTCCGTTTTGGGTAAGTCGCTTTATGGTTTGACCTATCCAATGCAATTTGCATATTAAATTTGCTTAAAATTAAAATTAGTCAGAAAAAACTATTCTTATATCAATTATATTACATTATTGCGAAAAATGCAAGAGAAAAAATGAAATATTTCAATTACATCAATATTTGTTAATATATAATGCGATTTTTTGCAGTATCGAAAATATTTTATTTTTTTTGAAAGGAAATTTATTTGCGTTTATTATTAAATAAGCATAAAACAATTTGTTTTTTTTTGAAAAACATTGTTGAATTTGCCACTTGAATATTTGGCGATTATGTTGTAAAATAAAATAAAGTTTGTTTGATTCGGAGGTAGCGAAAAATGGCGACGGTAAACGCAGAAAAATTGAATTCCGTATGTTCTTCTGCGGCCGGACTTTGCCGCAATTCTTCCGCTATGCTTTCGAATAATGAAATAAGCGTATTTTTCGGCACTCCTTGCGGAGTGTCTTTTTTTGCGTACTTTCGATTTTTTAATTTTGCATATTATTATTTTTATTATTTTGCAAAAATACATAAATCGCAGTACCGTATGTTTAAAGCCGAAAAAAATGCGTTCGCTTTTGTGGCGGCATAGTTTTAAGGCGGATATTTGTAAAGCGGTTCTGCGAAAGCGGAATCGCTTTTATATTTTTGTTTGAAAGGAAAAAAACATGAATTTACTTGAAAACGCAAGAGAACGGATTAACGAAATCGACGAAAAAATGGCTCGGCTTTTTGTTGAAAGAATGAATGCGGCAAAAGACGTTGCGGCATATAAAAAAGAGAACGGTATGCCGATATTCGACGCTTCGAGGGAAGCGAGGATTATTGAAAAAAACACGGCTTTTGTTGAAGACGAAAATTTGCGCTCTTTTTACGTTGAGTTTTTGAAATATAATATGCAACTTTCAAAAGAATATCAGCGGCAGTTGTTGGGCGGAATGAGAGTTGCTTTTTGCGGCGTTAAGGGCGCGTTTGCCGAAGCGGCGGCAAGAAAAATTTTTGACAGGTGTCAAACCGTTCCTTATGCAAGTTTTAAGGACGCATATTCGGCTTGCGAAAACGGCTGTTGCGACGCGGTTGTTCTTCCGATTGAAAACAGTTATGAGGGCGACGTTGCCCCGGTGCTTGACCTTATGTATTTCGGTTCGCTTTTTGCAAAAGGCGTTTATGAGCTTGCGGTGGTTCAAAACCTTTTGGTTAAACCCGGAACCAAGCTTGAAAACGTGAAAAAAGTTATAAGTCACCCGCAGGCGTTGGGACAGTGCGCAAAATATATTGAAGAACACGGACTTACAGCTTTGGAAACTTCAAACACGGCTCTTGCGGCAAAAACCGTTGCCGAATCGGAGGAAAACGATATTGCCGCTATTGCAAGCGAAGACGCCGCCTCGCTTTACGGGCTTTCGGTTGCGGTTCCGCATATCAACACAAGCGGTTCAAACGTAACTCGTTTTGTTGTTCTTTCCAGGGCTAAAGAAACGCCGAAAGAAAACGATAAGAAATTTATTATGTTTATTGACGTGAAAAACCAAGCGGGTTGTTTGGGAAAAGCTCTTTCCATAATCGGCGAATACGGTTTTAACCTTGAAGCTTTGAAAAGCCGTCCGACAAAAGAGCTTGCGTGGGATTATTATTTTTACGTTGAGGGTTGCGGAAACATTAACAGCGCAAGCGGCGTTGAAATGATTGATAAACTTCATGAAGTTTGCACACGGCTTAAGGTAATCGGAAGTTATGAAAAGGAAAGAAGGTTGGGCGAATAAATGGGAAGTTCGGTTATTAAAATGACTTTGGAAAGCTCCGAATATGATATTACAATAGAAAAAGGGGCACTTAATCGCATTGGCAATTATTTTAATACGGAAAGAAAAGCCGTTATTGTGACGGACAGCGGAGTTCCGAAAGAATATGCCGAAAAGGTTGCCGCTTTTTGCAAAGAGCCGTTTATTTTTGTAATACCGCAAGGTGAAAAAAGTAAATCGTTTGACGTTTTTCACGATATATTAAATTTTATGTGCGAAAAAGAATTTACAAGGACGGATTGCGTGATTGCTGTTGGCGGCGGAGTTTGCGGCGACGTTGCGGGTTTTTGCGCCGCAACTTATATGCGGGGGATTGATTTTTATAATATTCCCACAACGGTTCTTTCGCAAGTGGATTCTTCGATAGGCGGAAAAACGGCGATTGATTTTTGCGGATATAAAAATATTGTGGGCGCATTTCATCAACCCAAGGCGGTTATTATTGACGGAAACGTTTTGAAAACATTGCCGGAAAGAAGAATTGCGGACGGTATGGCGGAAGCTTTGAAAATGGCGGCTACTTGCGATAAATCGCTGTTTGAAAAGTTTGAAAAATATTCGAAAGAAGAGATTTTCGGGTTAAGAATCGACGAATTCATAACGGGAGCTTTAAAAATTAAAAGGGATATTGTACAGCAGGACGAAAAGGAAAGCGGACTGAGAAAAATATTGAATTTCGGACACACGGTTGCTCATGCGCTTGAATCCTGCGAAGATTTTTCGGGATATTTTCACGGAGAATGCGTTGCAATAGGTATGCTTCCCATGTGTTGCGCCGACGTTAGGGCAAGAATTAAAGCGCAACTTGAAAAAATGAATCTTCCCGTAAAGCCGTTCGGAAAAAAAGAAGCGGTTCTTGCCGCAATCGCTCACGACAAAAAGCTTGCGGGAAACAAAATAACGGCGGTTTATGTTCCCGAAATCGGAACATATGAACTAAAAACTCTTGAACTTGACGAATTCAGGCGCAAGCTTTCCGAATATTTTGAAAATTGCTGACGGAGGAAACAATGAAAAATACAATTGGTTCGAATATTACGCTTACGGTTTTCGGAGAAAGTCACGGAAACGGAATAGGCGTTGTTGTTGACGGCGTTTCGCCGGGAATGGAAGTAAACGAAAACGACATAAAACATATGCTTTCTTTGAGAAGACCTTCCGGAAACATTTCAACTCAAAGGCGTGAAGAAGACGAATATACATTTGTTTCCGGAGTATTTAACGGAAAAACAACCGGAACACCTTTGTGTATTGTAATTGAAAACAAAAAACAGCAAAGCAAGGATTATTCCGAAAC
The DNA here is from genome assembly GCA_964544455.1 of uncultured Oscillospiraceae bacterium. GTDB lineage: Bacteria > Bacillota > Clostridia > Oscillospirales > CAG-382 > SIG622. The sequence goes on along the minus strand of CAZJCI010000015.1, from coordinate 1,121 downwards.
TCGTGCGCTTGCGCGCCCCGGGCACGCAGATTATGCGGCTTTTTGCAAATATCGCGGATATGAGGATTTTAGGGGCGGAGGGCATTTCAGCGGAAGAGTTACGGCGGGAATTGTTGCGGCGGGAGCGATTTTTTTATCCGCATTAAAACAAAAAGGAATATATATCGGAACGCACATTTCCGAACTTGCCGATGTTAAAGACAGAGAATTTGAAAACTATGAAAACGACATTGCCGCACTTTATGAAAAGACGTTTCCGGTGCTTTCGGAAGACGCCGAAAAAAAGATGATCGAAAAAATACTTGAGGCAAAAAGCGACGGCGACAGCGTTGGAGGAATACTTTCGACGGCAATTGCTGGTCTTCCGTCGGGGCTTGGCGAACCGTGGTTTGAAAGCGTGGAATCCAAAATCGCTCAGGCGATGTTTGCAATCGGCGGAGTTAAAGGAATTGAATTCGGCAAAGGGTTTGCTTTTTCGAAAATGTTCGGCAGTACGGCGAACGACAGCTTTGAAGTGAAAGACGGAAAAATTGTCACCGAAACAAACAACAATGCCGGAATTAACGGCGGTATTACCAACGGAATGCCCGTTTTGTTCAGAATTGCCGTGAAGCCCACTCCGTCGATATATCAACCGCAGGCAACCGTTGATTTTATGAAAAACGAAAACGCAAATATTTTGATTGAAGGCAGGCACGATCCTTGTATTGTACACCGTGTTAGATCCGTGGTTGACTCGCTTTGCTCGATAATTGTTGCCGATATGCTTGCGGGACGTTACGGCACGGATTATTTTACGCCTTGCGAAAAAAATACCGATATATAGCGGAAATACGTTTTAGGAAAGGAGACGGCTATGGAATACGGTTGCATTGGAGAACATTTAAAACACAGCTTTTCCAAAGAAATTCACAATTTGCTTTGCGATTACGATTATTGTATTTGCGAAGTTGCGCCGGAAAATTTGGACGGTTTTATGATAAAAAGGGATTTTAAGGCAATAAACGTTACAATTCCTTATAAAGAAAAGGTGCTCCCCTATTTGAAAGAAACGGACATTGCGGCGCAAAAAATCGGTGCGGTGAACACGGTGATAAACAAAAACGGTTGTTTGTACGGAT